>JBCDDV010000693.1:0-2658 GCA_039180145.1 Cyanobacteria bacterium P01_G01_bin.49
CTGAACTATTGGCAAAGATTCAATATTCCCTTTTGCCAATTCTGGAAACTGGGATAACACAGATAAAATTTCTGAAGCAAAATTGTAGTTTTGATCATCTCCATACTTCAAGGTTAAATATAATAAAAGTTCCATAGCATAGTCAGGGTAATCCAAAACGTCAGCAATGCAAGCCAATTTTAAAATAGTAGTGGGACTTTGCCATATTGAGGATTTTTCATTGTGAATAGGATCACGCAAATAGAGTGCATCTGCCCATAATAACTGACCAATTCTTTGAGAGGAAAAAATAGGAGAACAGGCACGAGGACGACGACACCAACCATCCTTGGTTATTAAATCAAATAAAGCAAAGCCTTGTGTTTGACAATATTGATCTATTTCAGGAAAAAGAGGTTGATTTTGATACATCTTTGCAAATTCTACTTCAATTTGCAGACCTAAGACTGTCTTATCTAATAAACTTCCCGCTCCTTTAAGAACATCAAAATCTGCGCCTTGGACATCGACTTGTAAAAAATCAATTTGTTGAATATCCTCATCTTGGCAAAACTGTTCTAAGGTAGTGGTGGGTAGATCAATGGTGAAATCTAATTTAATTCCATCCTTCATGCCCATAAACCTGCTTAATAAAGCCTCATTAGGAGGATACAGTGAACTACAGTGAACAGCGTTTGTGACGTAAAGTGTCTTCTCTTCGACTTTATCTGATAAAGCCAAAGGAATATAACGTTCTGTCCAACTAATTGGTTGTTGAGCTAAACGTGCATTATCTTGATCACAAGCATCTTCATCTGCATCAAATCCTAGAATAGTTAAATTGGGTTCTAGGGCTGTCCAGGAACGTCCTTCTGTAGAAGACAGTTGACGAGAACCAACGATACAAATTAGAAATTGGAGATCTTGGAGACGATTTTGTTTTTTGAGTTCGTTGACAAATAGAGACATAGTTCAAAAATTTTAGTATGGTAAAAGATATTAAGCTTTTAAATCTCGAAAATCCTTTACTGCTTGCTCATAGAAACTTTCCAAAGCATCAACAGCTACTTGATCTTCATATAGTCGATCATGATTGGCTTGAATTTTTCCTTTTAATTCTTGCCGCCATTGAGTATCTTTGCCTAACTTAACTGCCATAGCGATATAGGCTTCCTCTGAGTGAGTAATCGTTTCTTCAACTCCTAGGGTTTTTAAGATAGCATAGGCATGGCGACCCCGCATAAACTCCCCTGGACAAGTCACCACAGGTAAACCACAGGCCAATGCTTCTAATGTTGTATTTCCCCCTGACCAGGCAAGAGTATCGAGGAAAACATCAGAAACTAAGTTAACGGATAGATACTCGTCATGACTTAAGCGAGGCAAAATAACACAATACTGCTCACTATCAAGGCCAACTTCAGCAAAAGCAAGTTTTAGGCGATTGCGAAACTGCTCAGTGATTTTAGGACTATGACCAGATTCTAAGAAAGCAAATTGAGCATTGGGAACTTTTAAGGCAATACGAGCAAAGATATAGTCATATTGCGGTAGGTATTTAAAAGTAGACTGACAGGATAGATAAACAACGGCAGAATTAGAGAGATTAAACTTGCTTCTGGGATCAGATACTTTAGGCAAACGAGGCTTCTCGTAAGCAATACTAACGTTAGGCAACCTGATCAACTTTTCCGTGTAATGATCTTCTCCATTTTCTGGTTCCATCCAATCAGAGGTTAAAAAGTAATCTATGGTAGGGGAACCGGTCGTGATAGGATGTCCCCACGTAACACATTGAATGGGGGCTAATCTTAACCCTGCTAATAGGGTCATCATGGGAGCCATGCCCACATCGGGGAAGACTAAGATATCTAGTTTATCTTTTAAAATTGCTTCTGCTATTTGAGTGACGCTTCTTTGTGTCGGCAGATGATGAAACACATCGCTCAACATGGCATATTTTTGTGTCTGCACATCGGTCTTGCCATTGATAGCATAACTATGGACAGTAAACTTGTCATGATTAGCTTGTTTGATCCAGCCTAGAAATAGTTTTCCCACAGTATGACGATACATTGAAGCGGAAACGTAACCGATCCTGATCTTTCGGTTGGGCAAACCAGGTTCAATTGAACGGGGTTGAACAAATTGAGGAAACTTTAAACTCAGGACTTTGTGGACATACTCTCCAAATTTTTGTTGCAGGGCTTTATCATCTCGTCCTTGATACTGTAGGAAAAAGTTAGTTTGCTCTGCTAGTGGATTAACCAGTTGAGCAATATTGTCTTTAGTTAATTTTTCTGGTTGATCGATGCTTGAACTATTAATGAGTTCATCCAGATAATTAGTAAAACGTTGACGATAAACTTCAATTGCCTCTGGCGTATCATAGATAATTGGCAACAGCCATTGTTTAATTCTTTTAATAAAGGTGTTATCAGATATGGCTTTTTCTGCTTTAGCAATAATATTTGAGGCTGATTCAAGATCCCCTATAACTTGATAGGAATACACCAACAAACGGTATATAAGACTAGACTCAGGAAAGCGTTGTCTTGCTTGTTCCCCAATTTCAATAGCTTTGTTATAATGCTTGGCCGCTTGATAAGCTTTAATAATGTTAATATAAGCTTTCACATTATCTGGATTTTTATCAAGATATTGGGTGTAATATTAAGC
>JBCDDV010000694.1:0-2645 GCA_039180145.1 Cyanobacteria bacterium P01_G01_bin.49
GAAAAAAATGGGGTACAAAATGCCCAATTTTTATACAAACAGCATCAAAAATTAAAACGGGCCAAGATAGCAGTCAAACCATTATTAGAAGAAGTTCAAACAGAAATTAATTACCTAGAACAAGTTGAAGACAGTTTACATCAATTAGATCAATATCAGTCTCCTGAAGATCTACAAACCCTTGAAGAGATACGAGAAGAATTGATTCAACAAAACTATCTCACCTCTTCCCACAAAACTACCAATATTACCGACGAATCTCAACCCTATCAATATACAACGCCGTCAGGATTTGAAGTGTGGATTGGTCGCAATAACCGACAAAACGATCGTCTCACCTTTCGCACAGCAGGAGATTATGATTTATGGTTTCATACTCAAGAAAGTGCTGGTAGTCATGTCTTATTGCGTCTAGAACCTGGAAGCAAACCTGATGAAGCTGATTTAGATTGTGCCGCAAACTGGGCTGCTTATTACAGTCGCGCCCGTCGAAGTGAGCAAGTCCCCGTTGTTTACACCGAACCCAAATACGTTTATAAGCCCAAAGGTGCTAAACCTGGCATGGTGATTTATAAACGAGAACGAGTACTCTGGGGAAAACCACATAAGATACAAGCATATCTAAAAAATCCAAGTTGAGACAAGAATTTTAAATTTTATTTACAATCATTCGTGTCCTATGTTACGATTTAGTTATAGAAATCAATTGGTTAGCAATTTTGGGAACGCGCCAAAGGATTTCCTCAAAAAACAACAACAATTTTTAAATTTGGGTGTCCAGCGATCGCGATCGCTGGATTTCTGTTATACGTAGCATCATGGCAAGATAATATTAAGTATCCTTTAAGGTAATTCTTGATTATGAATACGTCACTGAGTTCTATTTATCCAGTGGTTTGGTCTGATAATAAAGTATTGCTCATTGATCAAACTTGTTTACCAAGTCAATATGTTTTAGTAGAAATTAGCCGTTATGAAGATATGGCTAAAGCCATTAAAACAATGATTGTAAGAGGGGCCCCCGCGATTGGGGTAGCTGCTGCTTATGGCATGTATTTAGGTGCAAGAGAAATAGAATCTCAAAACAGAGAAACGTTTCTTAAAAATCTCGAAGAAGTTGCTGAAAACTTGCGTCAAACTCGTCCAACTGCGGTTAATTTGTTTTGGGCAATTTCTCGAATGTTAAAAACAGCTTATGAAACGATTGGAACCATTGAAGAAATCAAAAATATTCTTTTACAAACTGCCCAAAATATTCAAACAGAAGACCTTCAAACTTGTCAAAAAATTGGCAGTAACGGGGTAAAAATATTACCATCTCAACCTGAAAAATTAACCATTCTAACCCATTGTAATGCAGGTGCTTTAGCAACCGCAGGTTACGGAACTGCTTTAGGCGTTATTCGCTCAGCTTGGGCAGCAGGAAGGTTAAAAAGAGTCTATGCTGATGAAACTAGACCTCGTTTACAAGGCGCAAAATTAACAGCTTGGGAATGTGTACAAGAAAAGATTCCTGTGACTGTAATTAGTGATAATATGGCAGCCCATTGTATGCAAAAAGGACTGATTGATATGGTGGTTGTTGGGGCTGATAGAATTGCAGCTAATGGCGATACTGCTAATAAGATTGGAACTTATGGACTAGCCGTTTTTTCTAAGATGCACCAAGTTCCTTTTTATGTTGCAGCCCCTCTTTCAACCGTCGATTTTGAGTTGGAAACTGGTCAAGAAATTCCGATTGAAGAACGAGATTTCTCGGAAATTTATCAAATTGGTAATACTCAGATTTGTCCCGATGGTGTTGACTATTATAATCCGGCGTTTGATGTTACGCCTGCTGAGTTAATTACTGGTATTATTACCGAAATAGAAACTGTTAAGCCCCAAGAACTTATTCAGTTGAAAAATCAATTGTACAATCAACCTGTTTAGGAAACCAGAATTATAACTTTAGCAAAAATAAAAACACTTGATGAACAAGATTTTACCCTTTGGGTGAAAGAAACCGTTGAGCAATTATAGTCTATTGATTCAGCGTTATTGAAAAGAGCGATCGCTTTAGCTACAGGTATGACGGAGTAGCAGTTTGATACATTGATTTTTTGGTTCGCAGACCATCTAGTTGACTAAAAAATCAACACTATCAATAAATGAGGTTAATAAGTGGTCGGACGTAAACAAAATGAACAGTAGAGAAGAAATGTAAGTAAGCTGTAATCCCTCTCCCTGCTCCCCACTCCGGTCTCCCCTGCTCACTTCACAGTAACGTTTATTTTTGTCCAGGTACTTAAATAACTCTAGATGCTATCAGTTTGATTAAGATGTGAACGGTTACACTTTCTAAGAGTTCCGTTATTAATTCTATCAAACAAAAACCTTTATCAAAAGATGATTAAGTTTAGAAATTAATCTAGTTAAAAGACTCAATAGTTTGACAATGTTCAGATAATTGAGCATAGTAATGATTAAAATTCTCTATTTCTTTTTGCAACAATTCGGTAGAAATAGAAATATCAAGTTTTCTAGGCTTTCTAATAATTTTTCCAGAGCGAATATTTTCTTTAAAATCTCCTACATGACGCATTCCTGTTGTATTTGACACTTGGTAATTTTCCGAAAATGTTTCTTGAGTATTTAGAAAATTC
>JBCDDV010000695.1:0-2643 GCA_039180145.1 Cyanobacteria bacterium P01_G01_bin.49
ATTGACCCGAATGCCCGTAGGATTTGGACGCACCAGAGAAACCAGTACCCCAGGCGTTTATAATGTGGTATTTGAATATCTAGATGAACAAGCAGGTCGTTATGCAGGACGGGCTGCTGTCCGGTTGTGTCAGTCTATTGTCGAAACGGGAACTTATGCTAGAGAAGAACTCGAACAAGATCTCAGCGATTTACAAGATCTTCAAGCCAATGCAGCCCTCGGCCCCAGTACCGAAACTTTAGTAACAGAAGCAGAAGCTAGAAAAATTCCCTGGATGCCCCTCAGTGCAAGGGCAATGGTGCAATTAGGCTACGGTATTTATCAAAAACGGATTCAAGCTACTTTAAGTGAATATTCCGGTATTTTAGCGGTTGAACTAGCCTGCGATAAAGAAGGCACCAAAACCATTCTCAAAGATGCTGGCGTTCCCGTTCCTCTAGGCACAACCATTCAATTTTTTGAGGAATTAGAAAGCGCGATCGCCGATGTCGGAGGCTATCCCATTGTTGTTAAGCCCTTAGACGGCAATCATGGTAGAGGCATCACTATCGATATCAATAATTGGGCCCATGCAGAAGAAGCTTACGATCTCGCTAGTAAGGAATCAAAAACGCGCAGCGTGATTGTTGAACGTTACTATCAAGGCAGCGATCACCGCCTGTTAGTCATTAATGGCAAATTGGTGGCCGTCGCCGAACGAGTTCCTGCCCACGTGGTAGGAGATGACAGACACACAGTCGAAGAACTGATCGAAATTACCAACCAAGATCCTAATCGTGGGGATGGCCATGATAATGTTTTAACTAAGATTACGATTGATAAAACCGCCTTAGCGGTTCTGGATCGCCAAGGTTATCGTCTCGACACCATCTTACGGGAAGGAGAAACCGCTTATCTAAGGGCAACAGCGAATCTAAGTACTGGTGGCATTGCCATTGATCGGACAGATGATATTCATCCTGAAAACCTGTGGATAGCAGAACGGGCAGCCAAAATCATTGGCTTAGATGTCATGGGAATTGATGTGGTTACTCCAGACATTACTAAACCCCTGCGAGAAGTAGATGGGGTAATTGTAGAAGTCAATGCTGCCCCAGGATTTCGGATGCACGTCTCCCCCAGTCAAGGGTTATCTCGCAATGTAGCGGCCCCTGTGATGGATATGTTGTTTCCTCCCGATACCCCTAGTCGGATACCGATTGTGGCTATCACCGGAACAAATGGCAAAACGACTACCACCCGTTTAACGGCTCATATCTACCGCCAAACAGGTAAAGTGGTCGGATACACCACCACCGACGGCGTTTATATTGGGGAATTTTTAGTCGAAAAAGGGGATAATACGGGGCCCTTTAGTGCCAACATGATTTTGAAAGATCCCACCGTTGAAGTGGCCGTCTTAGAAAGTGCCAGAGGAGGAATTTTACGCTCAGGATTAGCCTTTGATAGCTGTGATATTGGCATCGTCTTAAATGTGGCAGCCGATCACCTGGGATTAGGAGATATTAATACCATTGAGCAAATGGCCAAAGTTAAAGGAGTGATCGCCGAAGTCGTCAGTGCTGACGGTCATGCAATTCTCAATGCCGATGATCCCCTAGTGGCAGCCATGGCTGAACAAGTGAAGTCAAAAGTAGCCTACTTCTCGATGAACCCAGATAACGAAATTATCGAAAATCATCTGCGACGCGGAGGCTTAGCTGCTGTCTACGAAAATGGCTACTTATCTATTTTAGAAGGTCAATGGACTTTAAGAATTGAGCAGGCTATTAATGTACCAATGACAATGGGAGCCATGGCCCCCTTTATGATTGCTAATGCTTTAGCTGCCTGTTTAGGTGCGTTTGCCCAAGGCGTAGATATTGAAGCGATTCGTGAAGGGGTAAGAACCTTTAAAGCATCAGCCGATCAGACTCCGGGGCGCATGAATCTCTTTGATCTTAGAGACTATCATGCCTTGGTTGATTATGCCCATAATCCTGCTGGCTATGAAGCTGTCGGTGGATTTGTGAAAAATTGGCAGGGACAACGGTTAGGGGTGGTTGGTGGCCCTGGCGATCGCCGGGACGAGGACTTGATTTTATTGGGTCGAATTGCCTCTCAAGTCTTTGATCAGATCATTGTCAAAGAAGATGATGATAAACGAGGACGCCATCGCTCAGAAGCAGCGGATCTCATTATCAAAGGTATCCTCCAAGAAAATTCCCAAGCTCATTATGAATCGGTTCTAGATGAAACTGAAGCTATCGAATTAGGCTTAGATCGAGTTGATAAAGGAGGTTTAGTCGTCATATTCCCTGAAAGCGTTAGTCGCGCGATCGCCTTGATTCAGAAACGAAATCCCATTTCTGATGATAGTCTCTAACATGAAAACCTTTATCACAGTGGAGTAGCATTTTTTCTTTGAAGCGCCTGTCTGCCTTCTTCAACTAACTTCGTAAGGCGGATTTGATATAACAGGAGTTAAAAAGAGAGTTAAGGGTTTCTCCTTTTTGATATCATTGAAGTCAATAACCCCAATCACTCCTCTATCATCTCAGAGGTGTTTTGTTTGTAACATAATTGAAAAATAAGGAGGACATCTGTGACGACTGAAGTAATTGAAAAACCCTCTTCATCAACTTCAACTGTCCGTAAACCGGC
>JBCDDV010000696.1:0-2643 GCA_039180145.1 Cyanobacteria bacterium P01_G01_bin.49
AATTCTAGGAAGTGGAAAAAGTTGCAAACTTTAATCAAAAAAATTGATCTTCTCCTTGAAGAAGATTGTTAGAGCTTATTCATTAAAAGGAACAAAATGCCAAAGTTCTCTGAACCGCTAAAACCAGATGTTCGTCAAGAATGGCTCTCAAAAATTGAGAAAGCTAATCATCACAATATTTTTTGCCACTGTCGTCTTTGTGGATGGGAATGGGTGGATTCTAATTTTGAGGCAAGGTGTAAATGTGGCAGTTTAAACGTAGAAAGAATTTCGTGCTGGCAATTTCCTGATGATTAAGACAAAAAAAAGTCCCAATTATTGGGACTCTTGTGTTGTTGTTAAGCGGTCTAGAATTATCTAGAAGGGGATTCTATCGGGATTTCCCCCTTGTTTAGCTTCAGCCTCAGATTCATCATCCGATTCAGTTACTTCACTGACTTGAGCTTCAAGAGTTTTGACCACAGGGTTTACCTCTCCAGTGAGTTGTGGCAAACGTTCCCTTAAAGCATTGGTAACTTTGAACTTGCCGTCCCCATATTCCTCAATTTCAGTGATGATAAGAGTCAAAGGGACATTCGGTTTCATTTGATAGCCAGCTTCGAGAAGCAATTGAGAATTACCTCGCGCCCAAACTACTCGTCCATCAGCTAAATGCAGTTTCCAGGATTCACCATATTTGCTCATCGTTGAAGAAATTGCTTTGATCGGGAATTCTCCAATGCCTAAGTCATTCATCTTGAGAACTTGTCCAGGAACTTGTCCTAAAAAGGCAATGATTGGTTCTTCATTGATAATGGCAGCTTCTAATTCCCCAACGGTGACAGCATCATTTTGGATGTCCAAAGAAACGCGGACTTTGAAGATTTCTTTGTCAGGAGAGACGAAACTAACTGTCGCAGTAGGATATTCCTTACCCGAAGCATCTTCAGAAGCACTGACAGAAATCTTGCCTTTGAGTTCACCGACTTGTAGGCGATCGCCATCTTGGGTAACAGAAGTTTGGTTATCACCAACTCTGAGAATTATGGAATCCCCATCTCGGAAGATGGCTGGCCCATAAATTCCGGTGGGAACGCCACCAATGGCTTTGACAAGCAAAACGCTTTCAGGATTAAAATCTTCACAGTTGGCGATGACAGAATAAGTGAGAAGCTTAACTAAGCCTTCTCGTTCTGAGTCATGCAAATCAGTCAAACCTAGATTATTCCAGGTTTCATTCAAATCTTCCCTTAAGGTTATGAAAGGAAAGTTTTCAGGTTCAAACCCATAGGTTTTGGTTTTGGTTTTGGCTGCTCTAAAATCAACCATTTTAGTCCTCGACGATTAAGGTTTAATATCAATTGACGCTGAAGCGTCAGCTTCAAAAAAAAAGAGGAAATTATTCCTCAAAAAATCTTAAATAATGTTTAGATAGTCTAAATTCCAGCCGATTAGTCTGCCATCGTCTAGTTGAACATCAACACGCTTAATCATGCCAATTTGCTTAACATGGCTGGCAGTAACGCCCGTAGCATAAAGCTTGATGTTAGTGACAGGAGCAGGAACGAAACTGATTTCGACGGGCGTTCCGATGGGAATATTAAGGCATTTCCTATTCCGGTTAATTCTGGAGTCCATCAGCTTTATTCAACATCTTTCTTAGGTTTTCTACGGGGTGCGTTCTTAAACCTGACTTGTTTTCCCCAAGTGACATTGGCAAAAGCTGATACGTCTTTTCCCCCTTGATGAGCTTGGGCGATCGCTTGTTTGTCAACAGTCCACTGAATTTGTGGTTGTCGATAAACTTCAGGGACATCATCAGTAGAGAAGACCTCAATAGAAGGCTTGGAGTTATATCTGATCTCAATGGCTTTGTTATGGCCCATGAGATAATTGTCAATAACGCCGAGTTCGGCTAATCTCAACAGATTTTGCTTAAGGGAGTTCAGTTGCTTTTCTTTGCGATTGATAATTTCATCGCACATTTGAGCAAGAGTTTTCTTCTTGTGCTTCCAATCCTCGATTTCGGTTTTAAGCATTTTCTCAATCCAGCAGTATCCATCTACTTTGGCTTCGGTAGCTGAGGTGAGATATTGCTGAAGTTCTCGGAATAAGCCGTCTTCATCGTCATCGGACTCTAGGATTTGTGCAATTTCATAAGCTTCATAGCATAATGCTTGAAGTGATAAAGCCCGAAATCTTCCCTGTAACTCTTGGGGAGATAATTCCCCATTTTGGTTAGGCATAATTCCTCCTTAAATAAACATAAAAAAACCTCACTTTTAGTACAAAAAAACTAAAAGTGAGGTAAGCTAGAATGTAACGTCAAATATTCAATGATAGAAAGCTCCGTCGTCGTAGCGGAGCATTTGTCTTTCTAACCAATTTTGATATTGTTGCTCAAAGTCTTGTTCTTCTTGCGCTTTGGACTTTAACTGGTTAGTGGGTGAAGTTGCTTTAACGGTAACTGTTGTGGGCATAGTCAAAAGTGAATAGGAAATCGTAAACTCCACTAATTAAAATTGCGTCAGCAATAGGAAAAAATCGAGCGTACACTCGAAAATAAGTAATTCCTTTCAATAGTAATTAAACTGAATTTCCGTAAAAATCTAACCAATCTTGAAGAGAAGAATGCTTTCTTTCGTATCTTTTCCCCTCAAGAAT
>JBCDDV010000697.1:0-2642 GCA_039180145.1 Cyanobacteria bacterium P01_G01_bin.49
GCTAGTTATCTTAACCCGTGACAATATTTTAGCTGCTCAGCAAGTTTGTTCAGGATGCTTACTCTCTAATCGTCAAGGACTACCTCGTTGGCAAGGAGGGAATCTTAGCTGTGGTCATTCCTTAAATCAGGTAGATCCACACCAGGTTCATCTGTATAAGTGTGAAATGGGTTTTAAAGTTGCAGCGTTTGAAGAAGTAAGTTAGCGGGTGCCTGTGAAATATTTAATGTTCGTTTAAATTCCAATTACATATTTACGCCATTCTTGATTGAGATTTCCCCTAGTATGTTTGACTAATTCAAAATGTAAACTACTATAAGGGCGGCGTGGAGAGTGACGCAACCCCATTTGAGCTTCTTTGGGGGTACGATTACCTTTTCTGACGTTACATCGTACGCAGGCAGTGACTAGATTTTCCCAAGTATCTCCCCCACCTCTTGAACGAGGGATTACATGATCTAGGGTAAGTGATTCTCCACGATAGTTGCAATATTGACAAGTATGGCGATCGCGTTCGAGTATATTACGGCGAGTTAAAGGAATTTCCTTATAAGGAATGCGTATGTACTGACGTAGTCGAATCACAGACGGTAGGGGAAAATCTGCATAAATTAACTTTCCATTGTGTTCAAGCTGTTCAGCTTTGTCCTTTAGCAATAAAACAACCGCCCTTCGCCAACTCGTTATATTGAGCGGTTCATAGGAGGCATTCAATACCAGAACCTTGCCCATGGGTAATCCGAGAATTTCTGTAAATTTTATCCAAATATTAACACAGTTAACCCCTTCTGTCTGCTATCGAGGAAGGCAAACCTGAAATTTTTTTTATTTAACGAGGCAATTTTTTCCACAAAATCACTTGCTTCTCCACAAATTAAGTCGTTTTTCCACAAAAGTTAAAGATTTAATTATCATTGGGTTATCTTGATGATTTTAAGTGAGTAGACAAAATACACCAATTATTAACCTATCAAATTATAATATTTTGCGGCCAGTGAGTACTCCTCTCACTTCTAACATGGCAGAATAGGTAGGAAGAATGTGTAAAGTTTCCTCAGTTTTGGTTAAAGTTAAGGCTGTTTGAATGGCTTCATCTAAATTTTCTTTAATGATCAATTCAACTCGATCATCATTGTCTGAGAAACTATCTTGACTGTATCGCAGACGTAAAGCCATGTCATAAACGCGATCGCCACTAACGACTAAATTTCCGCCTAAACTCACTAATTTTTCCGTATCCACATCCCAGATCCAAGAAACATCAGTTCCATCGGGAATTCTATCATTTAAAACTAATAAAGTCGTTGTTGATTTTCCTGTCTTTTTAATATCATTAACTGCACGAATTGTTTCATTCATTCCCACAGGATTTTTTGAAAGTAGAATTCGTACATGCTTACCATTAACTGTCAGTTCTTCGGCTCTTCCAAAAGCTGCTTTAAAGTCTTTGACAGTGGCAAAAATTTCTGGTGTTTTAATGCCTAATTCTTGAGCAACTAACCCCGCCGCTAAAGTATTATATTTATTGTAAACCCCAATCAAAATTTGCGGCCAATCTTGACTAGAAAAAGCAGGTTTACTTTTCGCAAATCCACAACTCGGACAGATAAAATCTCCTAAATGAGAGAGGTAAACTCCCTGATAGTTTAAAGGATGACCACAACTTGGACAATAGATAGAATCTACGGCATGGGGAATTTCTTCTAAATAAAGATCGGGTTCAGAAAGTCCAAAATAAAGAACATTTTGATTTAATTGTTGTCCCAAATAAGAAAGAGTCGGATCATCAGCATTTAAAATAATAACCGTATCAGGACATAGAGAAGCGATCGCCGTTTGCCATCGTTGACTAATTACATCAACTTCTCCATAACGATCCAATTGATCACGAAATAGATTCAATGCCAAAATAATGCGGGGTTGACAGTCTTTTAAAAGAAGGGGAACAATATTTTCATCCACTTCTAAAATCACATAATCAGCTTGAAGTTGACCAATTAAATTAGTATTACCCAATAAAGCAGTAATTAAGCCATTAATCAAGTTCGCTCCTGTTTCATTATGAGCCACTTGATAGCCTTGATTTTCTAAGATAGTTCGTAACAATAGAGAAGTTGTCGTTTTTCCGTTCGTGCCAACCACTAGAATGACACCTTGTTTGACTTGTTCACATAGTAGAGAAACAAGTTTAGGGTGAAGACGACGAGAAATTGCCCCAGGTAAAACACTCGCAGCACCCAACTTCAGAAAACGAACAGTTGCCGTAACACTCTTGGCAACCCCAACAGCTAATGCTAAACGAATGCGATCTACTAAATTCATGTTTTAGGTAGTTTTCAACCAAATGTTATCTAGTACAATAACGCCAAACAACATATATAGTCCATATTCTCTTAATGTTAATCATTTAATACAAAAATATTACACGCCCAATTTTACTTTATTCAATAATTTAATTGAATTGCATTTGTTGAAACATTGTTTCCGTATTAGCTCAATAAATTTAGCCTGCATTATTCATGAAGAAAAAACAAAATAAAAAAAATCAGAAATTAGCATCAAAAGCGATTTTTTATTACAGGGATTTTTTTAAAGTAGTTAATGTGGCTAATCCAATTGCAAAAAACTAGAAGAAAAGCGAA
>JBCDDV010000698.1:0-2632 GCA_039180145.1 Cyanobacteria bacterium P01_G01_bin.49
TTATCAACAAAACGGATAAGTTGCCTAGCTGTAGAGCGATCGCCCTCAAAAATAGCATCCCTAAACTTATTCTCGAACTCTAAGCGGTTATTTTGCCGACGTTTCTTTTGCAATTCAGATTCTTCGCAATGAACTTGCTGAATCCAATTATCTTCAATATCAAAACCTACTGATTCTTGAGTGTCGTGCTTTTGGAGAATGTCCCAAGTTTTCTCACAGACATTATCGTTATAGGGTAGAAACCTTCTCTTTTTCTCAGGTTGATTGTCAATTAACTCTGTTTCCGCATCATCTGTATCGGCTTCAGCTAATTCTTGGTTATCCTCCTCAATCTCAACATTTTCATATATTCTTACTTCTCCAGTTTCCCCTTTGAATCTCGCACAACGCCCAGCCCTTTGTAATAATGAACTCATGGGACATAACTGAATGTGCATTATTTGGGAAGTAATATTAATTCCAACTTCTATTACCTGAGTAGAAATTAAGACATAACACTTACCATCATCTTTCCAATTCTCTTCAAATTTCTCTTGTAAGAATTCTTCCTTCTCTTTGCGATCGCCTGGTAAAAATCGGGAATGCAATAGAGTAACGATAATCTCATCATCATTAATCAGTGCCTCTAAATCTCGAAACAAACCTAGAGAAACCGAGACAGTATTACAAATGACAATTACACGCTTGCGATCGCGCTCTTTTATATCATCCAGAATCAATTTAGCCGACAAAAATTCTTTAACTGCCTCAAAAGTACGAGTACGTCCCTCTTCGATTTCTGGCAAATCTTCTTTGACTATAATTGTCTCTATCCCAATATCAACAACAGATTCAATCTCTTCAACCAACTCTTTAGTAAGAGTGGCAGTCATCAACAAGAATGGAGAAATACTTTTAGCCTGTTCTAAAACCTTTAAAACCGTTGCAAAAGAGCGATCTGGATCGAGTAGATGAAGTTCATCAAACACCAGATAAGATGCAAAAATCGCTCCTGCATTAACATTTGCCGAACCTCGCCCTACAGAATAGGGAATATTCAGAAAACTGCTTAACATCTGATCGATGGTGCAGAAGATAATATCTCCTTCAAATCTAGGATCTTCAGGGTTTTCTCCCGTTTGCAGAGTAACTACTATATTTCTTTCTTTTGATAAGCCATGTCGTTTATTCCAGCCATCAACATACTTTTGAGTTCTAGTCCGCAGACTGCTAGCCAAAGTTCTTAAAGGCACGACATAAATCAACTTATTGGGAAAATCAAGATCGTGTAATTTAGCAAATAAAAAAGGTGCGATCGCTGTTTCTGTCTTCCCCGATCCTGTTGGTGCTTTGAGAATAGTATTTATTGCTTTTGGCTGATGAAGCAAATTTGCGATCGCTTCTCGCTGAAAACCTCTATGAGTAAAGCCCGTAAGCTGTTTAAAATATTCGTCTATTTTTTCGGGAGTAAAATCCATAAATCTGTTTACTGTTTACTGTTCACTGAAAAATAATGTTTGTGCATCGCTGAAATATCTTCTTTAATCATCTCTACTAACTCTGGTGGACTTTTGATAATTGCACCCTTGCCATAATAGAGAACCCAACGCTTAACCTCTTGTAGTCCTCGCGCTACAAAATTTAATGTCAGCGAACCATCGTCATGTTCTTCAATTTGCTGTGAGGGATGCCAACGACGTTCGCGGATATAGGGTGCAGTAAGAGCATCAAACCAGATCGAAATAGCCGTAGGAATTCCTCCTGCTTCGTGTTGAAACACATCGGCAAAATGGGCTTCGCGATCAAAGTCAGGATCTTCAAAAGTGTCTTTCAATAGTTCCAAAGACTTAATGCGATCGACTCGAAACCAACGAGGTTCTTTTCTGTTATGGCAATATCCTGTAACTATCGGATTACCACGAGAAAAATGAAGAATATACGGGTCTATAACTCTCTCTGAATAAGCATTTCGCCCTGCGGTGTAGTAATTAATTTTGACACTGCGTTTTTGACGACAGGCAGTTTCCAGATCGTGCCAAACTTGAGGTTCGAGGTCAATTTCTGCTCCTGTGCGAAATAAAACTTGCTCGTTTACAAGATTCTGCAAGTCATACCAGGTTTTGTCTGGAAGTCGTTGAGCCAATCGTTGAATGCCAGATTCTAATTCTTTGACATAAGCACTTTGACTATATGCCTCTAACATCCTTGCGCCTAAAGTCAGAGCAAATAATTCCCCCTGAGATAAAGAAATACTCTGTAATTGCCAGTCGGGATCTGTATAGTAATACCCTTGCTGCCTATTATTTTCTACAGGAGCATCAAGGCGATCTCGTAAAAAAGATATATAGTTTTGGATAGTTTTAGTACTAACTTCCAAAGCTTGAGCTAGGCTTTCTTGAGTATGCCGTTGACTCGAACGTATAAGTTCGTCTAATTGTAATAATCTTTCTATTTGAGGAAAAGACATAATTTCTTCCCTAAAATCAACTTCAGCTAATCATATACAAGTAACCTGGAAAAAATGCTTCCGCTTACTTTGCTTTATTTTCAATACCAGTTGATTCAATAGCTATAATGCTTACTTCGGACACCAAATTAATATAGTCATAATCAACGAGCGACAAATACTCATGATTTGCGACTGTTGTGATAA
>JBCDDV010000699.1:0-2631 GCA_039180145.1 Cyanobacteria bacterium P01_G01_bin.49
TCTAATTCTCCCTTTTTGTTGGTCATTACCACAAGGCTGACATCGTGGGTGTAAAGGTCAATGGAATTATCCCCTGGCACTGTGACGCTACATTTGAATTTACGGGGCATATAATGTTCCCCATAGATAGGTTCCGGACTATCTTTGAAAATTGTTCCGTTACCATTTCTTTGACGGGCTGCGGTAACTTCGGGGGCTTCTGAAGCACTGATAAATTTTTCCCCATCAAGCCAAATATCATAGTAGGCGTTGCTTTGAGGACGGAGTAAGTCGGCAATTTTGTCAGCGTATTCCCAGGCGTATTGATATTCAGGGCGGTTTTTGTAGGGGGCTGGTGGGGCCATGACATTGCGATTAAGATCACCGCAAGCACCTAAAGTTGACCCCATGCTTTTAACAATGGCAGCGATCGCCGTTTTCAGATTTTTTTTGAGAATGCCATGAATTTGAAATCCCTGACGGGTAGTTACTCGTAGGGTACGATTGCCATATTCATCACTCAAGCGATCTATGGTTGAATAAAGTTGCGCCGGAATAAACCCCCCTGGATTTCGGGTACGCAACATAAATTGATAGTCTTTTTCTTGTCCTTTTACTCGATTATCTCTATTATCTTGTTGATAGGAGCCATGAAACTTAATAATTTGAAGGGCATCTTCTGTCAAATGGGTGCTATCTTCTAAAAGTTGGGTGGCTAGTGGCTCTTTCAAAAAGTTACTACTTTCTTTTATTTTTTCTAGCTTAGATACTTTACGGGTTGGTGAAACTGGAGTTTTGACCATTGCAATAAAATTAAACGCGGGACAAATAAATTTAGTTTTTCTTGCTAATCGCTCAGTAAATTTTTGAGTGACGTTGTTTATTCTAGCTTTTTTCAGCTTATCTAATCCTTTAAAAAATGTGACAGCCCTTATTGACAGCATTAGGGATTAATTCTTGGGATGGATAGTCCTTAAAAGTTTTGGGTAGTTTGAACTTACGAATTTTTCCCTGCTTCTGTAATGCTTAATTGCTCGATATTTTACAATTTTTTCGAGTTTTATACTCAATCATAACTTTATCTATATTGGCGATTATTTTTTAGCAAAAACTTAAAAAGTATAGGTTTATTTACTCTAAAAAATAACTTTAAATAACAAAAATTTGCAATAAAAAATAACTAAAGACAGTTAAGTTATGCTACCATCCTCAACTCCCTAAAGACGCTAAACTAGAAGTGGCAATATTCTACACATCTCTAACCTATGGGTAATACCTTTGGTCATCTATTTCGCATTACCACCTTTGGAGAATCCCATGGCGGTGGTGTCGGTGTTGTTATTGATGGATGTCCTCCTCGTTTAGAATTATCAGAAACCGATATTCAATTTGACTTAGATCGTCGTCGTCCAGGACAGAGTAAAATTACCACACCCCGCCGAGAAACTGATACTTGTGAGATTATTTCGGGGGTCTTTAACGGGAAAACCCTGGGAACCCCCATCACTATTTTAGTCCGTAACAAAGACGCGCGATCGCAAGATTATGATGAAATGGCGGTTAAATTTCGTCCCTCCCATGCCGATGCTACCTACGAGGCTAAGTATGGCATCCGAAACTGGCAAGGAGGTGGTCGATCCTCTGCACGGGAAACCATTGGTAGGGTGGCAGCAGGGGCGATCGCCAAAAAAATTCTGCAACAAGTGGCCAATGTGGAAATTATTGGCTATGTTAAGCGGATTAAAGAGTTAGAAGGAATAGTAGATCCTCATACTGTCACCCTGAGTGCAGTAGAAAGTAATATCGTTCGCTGTCCCGATGCTGAAGCAGCACAAAAAATGATTGACCTCATTGATCAAACCAGACGAGAGAAAGATTCTATTGGGGGTGTGGTGGAATGTGTGGCCCGAAATGTTCCCAAAGGATATGGAGAACCTGTTTTTGATAAATTAGAGGCAGATTTAGCTAAGGGTGTTATGTCTCTTCCTGCCAGTAAAGGGTTTGAAATTGGGTCAGGGTTCGGGGGAACCCTATTAACGGGAAGTGAACACAATGACGAATTTTACATTGATGATCATGGAGAAATTCGCACCAACACCAACCGTTCCGGTGGCGTTCAAGGAGGCATTAGTAACGGCGAAAATATTATCATCCGTGCAGCGTTTAAACCCACTGCAACCATCGGTAAAGAACAAAAAACAGTTACTATCAACAAAGAAGAAACGACCTTAGCCGCAAAGGGACGACATGACCCTTGTGTGTTACCAAGGGCAGTCCCTATGGTAGAAGCAATGGTTGCCTTGGTTCTGTGCGATCATTTGTTACGTTGGCAGGGACAATGTGGTATTTTAGATGATTAGAGAACTCTAGAAACAGCGAGTGCGTAATTCTGAGTGCTTAATTGTGAGGTTTCCTCACAATGTAAGAAGCACGAATTGTTCCTCACTGCGTTCCGGCGCGGTTGCACGTCGCGCGGCGAATGCAAGACGCACTCAAGATAGGGGTTGAGTTAATAGTTGATTGAGAGTTCCAATAAACAATCAACTTGACTGAGAATCATCAGTATTGTCTAGGCCAATTATCATGAGTTGGTTGTTTATTGGAACTCTCAATCAACTATTAACTCAACCCCTATCTTGAGTGCGTCTTGCA
>JBCDDV010000700.1:0-2627 GCA_039180145.1 Cyanobacteria bacterium P01_G01_bin.49
ATTTTATTGATTTAGGCTTTATTGAAGAAGATCAGCCCAAACCACAGGCATTAGCGTTTAACGTACAAGCAGGAACGGTTTTTGAAGATTTGCCCCCTTACGAGGCTTTCGTCGTCGGAGGCAGTAACTCTGTACGAGGTTACGATGAAGGGGAAGTGGGCAGCGGACGTAGCTACTTTCAAGCGACGGCCGAGTATCGTTTTCCGATTATTCCAGCAGTAGGCGCAGCCATCTTTTTTGATTATGGGACAACCATCAAGTCTCAACGCTCAGTTCGCGGAATTCCTGGGGTGGTAAGGGGTTTGCCTAGTGACGGCTATGGTTACGGGATTGGGGTGAGAATTCAATCCCCTGTGGGCCCCATTCGGGTAGACTACGGTATTAACGATGAAGGTGACTCTCGTATTCATTTTGGTATCGGGGAGAGATTTTAACAAAACGCAGGAGAATATCAACAATCTCAGAGGTCAGGATGACAGCAACAATTCAACAAGGGTTTACGGTATCGGGCATTGGCTTACATTCTGGGGCGAAAACTCAGGTAAGGGTATTACCTGCTCAGTTGGGAGAGGGACGCTATTTTGTCCGAGTAGATTTACCAGAACATCCAGTCATTCCGGCTCAGGTTTGGGCTGTGAATCAAACTACCTTATCAACGGAATTAGCGGCTAATAGTGGCACAGTTCGCACCGTAGAACATTTATTGGCTGCGCTGCTCGGTTGTGGTATTGAAAATGCTCGCATTGAAATTGATGGGGCCGAAGTCCCCTTATTAGACGGTTCGGCGAAAAATTGGCTAGAAGCAATTATTCAATCAGGAATAATGCCCTCAGACTTAGTGGTTGGAAAACCAATTTTAGAACCAATTTGGGTGAGAGATGGGGATGCTTTTGTGGCAGCGATTCCTGCAGCTAATATTCGCTTTACGTATGGCATTGATTTTCCCTATGAAGCGATTGGTAATCAATGGGTCAGTTGGAGTCCTCAACAAGAATCATTTGCTGAATTTATTGCCCCGGCAAGAACTTTTGGGTTTGCTGACCAAATTGAACAATTAAAGCAAACAGGATTAATTAAAGGCGGCAGTTTGGAAAATGCCTTAGTCTGCGATCGCCAAGGTTGGCTCAACCCACCGTTACGGTTTGACAATGAACCCGTTCGTCATAAATTATTAGATTTGGTGGGAGATTTAAGTTTATTAGGAACCATTCCCCAAGCTCACTTTTTAGCCTACAAAGCAAGTCATCATCTTCATGTTAAGCTAGCCAAAGAAATAGATAAAAAAATATAGTTGTCAAGACTACTCCGTTCTAAAAAATTATGACGGTTTTACTGGGTTCCAATCCTAGATACATTACCCGTATCAAATATTTTCTTAGAAAAATCAATGCTAATAAAGTTTGGAATGCTGAAACTGGAGATTGGCATTGGCTCCGTGAGAAACCTTTGCCCTTGACAGCCCTCAGTCGAAATCTCTGGCGACTTTCGGTTCCGACATTTACTTATCACTTTATGTTGGGAATGTCGGCGATTATTGCCACTCTAGGTTTATTGGCTAACAGCGTTGCAATTATTATCGGAGCGATGATTGTTGCGCCTTTAATGGGGCCAATTGTGGCGATCGCTTATTCCATTGCTTCAGGCAATCGTAAATTATTGCGCCGTTCTAGTTTCACCTTATTGAAAGGAGTAATTTTGACGATTGTTGTTTCCTGGTTAGTTGCTTCAATTATCAATTTAGAAGTAATCAATACCGAAATACTTGCCCGTAGTAACCCAACTCTCATTGATTTTGGTATTGCTATGGCAGCAGGTAGTGCAGGGGCTTTTGCTAATACTCGTCGCAGTGTTGCAACCGCTATGCCCGGAGTCGCGATCGCTGTTGCCTTAGTGCCTCCTCTAAGCGTTGTGGGGATTGGGTTGTCATTGGGAGACGGAGCCTTGGCTAGGGGATCACTGCTGCTATTTCTGACCAATTTAGTTTGTATTGTTTTCTTTGGTAGCTTAGTTTTTATATTTCAATCCTATGGTGCTTTGTTTAAAGCTAAAGACGGATTGATCTTGTCCGTTGCTGTTTTGGCTTTGTTAACTCTACCTCTGAGTTTATCAATGCGTTCTTTACTTATCGAAAAAAATCTCCGTTTCCGAGTTAGGGAGATAATTACAGAGCAAACTAATATTTTTCGCTTCTCTAATATTGAGTCTATTCAAGTAGACGCTCAATCAAATGCTCTACAAATATTAATCGAAGTTTATATCCCCAGAGAGCCTCTCTCTGAAGAAAAAATTGAACAGTTGGGAAATTTACTAGCAACAGAATTAGCAAAACCAATTAAATTAAAAATTAGAGCAATTCCAGTCAACAACTATCAGTACAACAGTCAATAATCAATCTTTTTAAAACAAATCAAAAAACATTTATATTTATTTAAAAATTAGTTGTTTATAATTGACATCTGAGTCTCTAAAATATTTTAGATATTTTCTTAATTAACCGTGAGTTCGGTGTTAGGAGTTAGGAGGTCGGAGTTATTATTTCTTTAAGGAAATAATAAGAGTTTGAGCAAGACCTGCTCTTGCTTTGGACTTCAAACTTGTTGCCAGTTGTGTAGAGATTTCCTTTCGTC
>JBCDDV010000701.1:0-2625 GCA_039180145.1 Cyanobacteria bacterium P01_G01_bin.49
AATTAAGAATCCTAGACGTTTAATATTCGGCCAAGTAATCAATTCGTCTAAGATAATAGCGATCGCTTGTACATAGGGATGTTGAGGTTGCTGATACCAATTATCATCTACCACTTTTAGTTGTTCAAACCCTAAATGAAAAATCAAAGATGGTTGTTCAAATAAAGCGATCGCAACGGGTCTTGCTTCTTCTTGTAAAAATAATTGTGCTGAACGACTTAACTGACGAACTTGTTCTAAATTAGCATAACGCTCTGTCGCCGATCCTGTTTTAGTTTCCCAGTTGATAGCGATAGTAATTAAATAAGTTTGCAAGAATAAATGTCCTAATTTTTCTGCCTTTGTCGCTAAATAACTAGAATTATAATTGTTGGATTCAATTAATAAAGGAAGGCGATCGGCTACTTCTAAACCATACCCCTTTAACCCGGCAATTTTTCGCGGATTATTGGTAATTAAACGAATTTTTTTCACCCCCAAATCATTCAACATTTGGGCCCCCATCCCATAATCTCGTAAATCTGCGGGAAATCCTAACCTTTCATTGGCTTCTACTGTATCAAGTCCCATATCTTGCAACGAATAAGCTTTTAACTTATTAACTAACCCGATGCCACGGCCTTCCTGTCGCAAATAAACTACTACCCCTAACCCGGCTGCTTCTATCATTTTCAAAGCAGCTTGCAATTGCATCCGACAGTCACAACGCAACGATCCCAAAGCATCCCCTGTCAAACATTCTGAGTGCATTCTCACCATCACCGAATGATTTTGAAACTCAGCCGGATCACCTTTGACAATAGCAACGTGTTCTGTTTCATCTAAAACATTACGATAAGCATAAATTTTAAATGTCCCAAACTTACTGGGAAACTGACACACTGTTTCTCGATAAACAAAGCGATCATACTTTAATCGATAACTAATTAAATCCGCAATACTAATCAGCTTGAGTTGGTGTTTTTTGGCATAATCAAAGAGTTCTGGAAGTCGGGCCATAGAACCATCAAGATTTTGGATTTCACAGATGACTCCTGCGGGATATAATCCTGATAACCTCGCTAAATCAACGGCTGCTTCTGTATGGCCGGCCCGTTTGAGAACGCCTCCTTTTTTGGCACGGATGGGAAAAATATGCCCAGGACGGGTCAGATCGTCAGCTTGAGAGTTTGGGTTAATGGCAACTTGAATGGTACGGGCCCGGTCTTCTGCAGAGATACCTGTGGTGACACCGAGATGGGGAGACGCATCAATACTGACAGTAAAGGCAGTTTGGTTGCTATCGGTGTTTTTTGTGACCATCAAAGGCAGATCCAACTCGTCTAAGCGTTCTCCTGTCATCGATAAACAGATCAGTCCCCGCGCTTCGACTGCCATAAAATTGATCATGTTCGGGGTAGCAAATTGGGCCGCACAGATGAGATCGCCTTCATTTTCACGGTTTTCGTCATCTACTACGATAATTGAACGCCCTGCCTTAATATCCGCTAAGGCATCATCAATGGAGTCAAAAAGGGGAGACGGGTTTAATGAAGCGTCCACAAGTTATTAGTTGTATGATTAGAATTTGTACCTATACTTATAATTGTAACGGATTCTACTCAGTAAAATGACCTCTTAAAACCCCTTGCTCAATGTGTTGTGGATTTTTATCAGGTAATGTTTTCCTTCAATTGTTAAACCTCTCTAAGTATAGATAAAGTAATCTTCGATGATAGATTTGATGTCAATTATATGTACCCTGACGATTAATTATCTTTTTCTTGAAATTTAGTGATTGCGCTCAAAATATCTTCAAGTCCAATATTATAATTATGCCGAAAATCTGCATATCGTTTTGTTTTAAGTAAGGCTGGTAATTCACAGTCTTGATAGAGAACTGGAAGCACTTGAATCGTTCTTTTCTGGACTTCATCCCAATATTTCGCTTGCCACTCCCTTTCTACCCAGTGTGAGTTAATTGCATCTTCTGATAAAATAACAATAACGAAATCTGCTTCTTCTATACCTTGAGATATTTTCTGAGGAATAGACTCTCCAACACTAATATCCCATTCGTCAAACCAAGGAGTATGTCCTGCTGCTTTTAAATCAGTTGATATCCACCTTGCAAATACTTTATCTTTAGAAGAATGAGATATAAATACTTTTGCACCACCTTTTTGATCTGAATACCTTGCTGATATAATTCTATCGAGTAGAATTGTATCAACATAATGCAATTCTTGACAATAATCTAACTGTTCATATTCATCTAAAATTAAGTCAGGATCATCAATTGGTTTAAATCCACCACATAGCCTATATAGTTCTTCCCTCCGTTTCATTAAATCATCTATAGTGACTGGACGAATATATTCAGCAGGAATCAGATAAGGGCCTTTATTTATAGTTACTATCATATCGCCAAAGTAAACAATAGCCATATCTCTACCCTTTATTGTTTCAACTTCCTCCTCAGATATAGACTGCCAGTCAATATCATCATCAAATTCTATTTCATCGTCATCATAGTAACCGATCCTTCCTGTATGTATTCCATCAATAATTTTGACAGGGCCGTAAGGCATGTCTTCAATGTTCACTTTTACTTTGACAATTAGTTCCGAAAAAAAATATTGTCAA
>JBCDDV010000702.1:0-2620 GCA_039180145.1 Cyanobacteria bacterium P01_G01_bin.49
GGCAAAACAGGTACCACTGATAATGAGAGAAATGTCTGGTTCGTGGGTTATGTTCCCCAATTAGCTACTGCTGTTTGGGTAGGAGACGATGCCAACCGAGCTTTAGGCAAAGGGGTAACGGGGGGCGGTAATGCGGCTCCTATTTGGCGTAGTTTCATGGAGCAAGCTCTCAAAAATGAACCTGTTTTACAGTTTCATGCTGCTTCTAAATTCCCTCGTCCTAAAGCAAAAAAATAAGCCATTAGTAAGGAGGCAGAGGATTAATTGTTCAGTGGAGATTTATTAGACACAAAACAAACCAGTCTAAAGACTGATTCTGCTGCCTCAGACCCTTATGCCTTTCAAGTTCAAAAATTAAAACAGGAGTGCGATCGCCTAGTTCCTTTCACAACATTTCTAAAAGTTTCCTAACTAGTAAATGTTTAATCTATCTAAACACGATCCTATTTATCTCGAAATTTTTGAAAATCTCTATCAATTTATTGCCGAACAAATGGGCATTACCCTACAAAATACGGCATCATCAGTTAATATTAAAGAACGTCTTGATTTTTCCTGTGCTATCTTCGATCAACAAGGATTATTAGTAGCCAATGCTCCCCATATTCCCGTACATTTAGGTAGTATGAGTGAGAGTGTTAAAAGTCTCATTCAAGATCAAGGGAATATTCTACAACCTGGTGATGTTTATCTATCCAATAACCCCTACAACGGGGGGACTCATTTGCCCGATGTTACTGCTATTACCCCTAGTTTTGATGAGGCAAAAGAACAAATACTATTTTATGTTGCGTCCCGTGGACACCAAGCAGATATTGGTGGAGTTACGCCTGGTTCTATGCCCCCTCAGTCTACTTCAATTTTAGAAGAAGGTATCTTATTTGATAATTTTTTATTAGTTAAACAAGGACAGTTTCAAGAAAAAGAAATCAGAGAAATTTTAGAGAATAATCCCTATCCAGCCCGAAATATAGAACAAAATATTGCTGATTTCAAAGCTCAAATTGCAGCTAATGAAAAAGGACTTCAAGAATTGCAGAACATGGTGTCTCAATACGGCTTAGAAACTGTTCAAGCTTATATGAAATTTGTTCAGGATAAGGCAGAAGAATGTGTCAGAAAAGCGATTGATATCTTAACGGATGGAGAATTTATTTATGAAATGGACCAAGGAGCAATAATTCAAATTAAAGTCATTATTGATAGTCAAAAACGTAGTGCAATTATTGATTTTACCGGAACTTCGCCTCAACTTGAAAGTAATTTCAATGCACCAAAGGCTGTTACTCAAGCCGCTGTTTTATATGTTTTTCGTACCTTAGTCGATGATAATATTCCCCTCAACGCAGGCTGCCTTAAACCAATTCATTTAATTATTCCCGAAGGCTGTATGCTTAACCCTAAATATCCGGCTGCTGTAGTTGCTGGAAATGTCGAAACATCTCAAGTTATTGTTGATGCTTTATATGGTGCATTAGGAATACTAGCAGCATCTCAAGGAACCATGAATAACTTTACTTTTGGTAACCAGAAATATCAATATTATGAGACGATTTGTGGCGGTTCAGGTGCAGGGATTAATTTTAATGGAACAGATGCAGTTCAAACTCACATGACGAATTCTCGGTTGACTGATCCAGAAGTATTAGAATTTCGTTATCCTGTGTTGGTTGAACAGTTTAAAATTCGTGAAAATAGTGGAGGTAATGGTCAATATGTTGGAGGGAACGGTGTTATTAGAGAAATCAAATTTTTAGAACCTATGACAGCAAATATTCTGTCTGGACACCGAGTTATTTCTCCTTTCGGATTAGCAGGAGGAAAACCTGGGAAAGTCGGTCAAAATTGGGTTAAACGCTCTGATGGAACAGAGGAAATATTAAATAGCACCGCAACTGTAGAAATGGAAACTGATGATACTTTTATCATAAAAACACCGGGAGGGGGAGGGTTTGGATTAATAGTTGATGATGATTCCTATAAACAATAAATAATCAACATTATGAATATATCAGTTAGAGAATTAACCAAAAAGCAAGTCCAAAGAAGGGGATAAATCTTAACCAACGTTGTTGACTATTACGAGGAATAACTGCCCCCATTAATATCACTTGGAAAATAGCAAATAACACTAAATCAACAGAAAAAGCAATAACGACACGGCTACTATTCAACTGTGTCATAAAATACTGTATTCTTTGGGCTAAATCTCCAAATTCTGGCCGACCAATAAATATCCAAATAATAGCAATTGTTCCCACAATCAACCCTATCAAACCAAATAAGCGTTCTAACCATTCTTTTTTAGGTTCTTCTATTTTATTGAGCATTGGTTGATTAAATCGTAACGCCATATAGGGGCATAAAAAAACATTTGTGAGAAACATCGTGATACTCCAAAGAGCAACTTTGGGAAAGTTTCTCACTCGTTTGTCTGCTAATAATAAAGGCAGAAACATAAATATCCAAGCTTCAGCAAAATTAAATTGTGCTTCTATAATAGGATGAACAATGGGAGACTCCATTAAATGAATTCCTGCTGCATTTAATAGCGGCAAAGCAAAGAAAAAATTAATCGATTCGTTGATTACTTCTCTAAGGGTTTCTGGTTGAACTGCCC
>JBCDDV010000703.1:0-2619 GCA_039180145.1 Cyanobacteria bacterium P01_G01_bin.49
AGCTTTTGATACAGCCGATTGAAATGCTTAGGGTTGGCTATTTTTTCACCGTCGCTGGTACTAATCAGACTGGTCACACCAGCGTCAATACCAACCTGTTTTTTGGTTGGTGGCAAAGTTTCGACGTTATAGTCATCTATCAGCAAAGAGACAAACCAACGTCCCGATGGATCAAGTTTGACTGTAACCGTAGAAGGACTACACCCCATCGGCAAAAACCTAGACCAGACTATATTCAACGGTTCTTTGCACTTAGCAAGCCAAAGTTTCCCGTCTTGGTATTTAAAAGCCGACTTGGTAAACTCAGCAGAACCACCACTGCGTTTTTTCTTAAAACGAGGATATTTAGCCCGTTTACCCCAAAAGTTAGCAAACGCTTTTTGCAGATGTCTCAGACATTGCTGCAAAGGTACGCAGCTAACCTCATTAAGAAAACTCAGATCTTCAGTCTTTTTCCAACTGGTCAAAAGGCTAGAGGTTTGTTTATAGTCAATTCTCTCTTGTCTCTCGTACCAGCCTTTGGTCTTAACAGCAAGAGCCTTGTTATAGACAAGCCTGACGCATCCCATTGTCCGTCGCAAGAGATTTTCTTGCTCGGCAGTTGGGTAAAATCGGTACTTGTAAGCTCTTTCAACCATAGCTCACATTATACCATATTTAATGTAAAAAACTTAGCTAGAGGCGGCGTTTCCTCCCATCACTAAAGTGAGGGTCTCCACGCCGAAGAAAACAGATGAAAAAGTGGCTTCACAAATTAATTAAAGTGGGAAAATATCCTTATTTCTTTTTAACTGGATGGGGACTATTTTGGGTCTTGACTTGGATAATCCTTGTGGCCAATCAGAGTAAAGCTTTATCCCAAAATCTTCCCAATTTTCAACAATTAACTTTTGAAAGTTTACCTGCTGCTCCCCAATCAGGGTCGGTTACTGTTCCTGCCCATCTCCAACCAGAACTTGATTACGATCCTTCTCGGTCTTGGCAACCAGGACAACCTGTGGCTACGTTTCTCAAATTAGGGGATTTTCAAGATTCTTTTCAACTTCAGCAGTTAACATTAAACAACATTCAACAGTCTAGCGGTCAATCTTTGAGTCAGCTTCCCCTATCTAGTTTTGAATTACTATCTCAACAAACTTTAGGGAATTTAATGCAAATTGTTCCCAATTTAAGTCAAAAAAAGTTGTCTCAAGTTCCTTTAATTCAAGACTTATTAAGAAAAAATGGCTATCAAATTTCAGGGTTTCTCAATCAACCCATTGGTCGGTTCAAAAACTTAAGTCAGTTGTCTTTTAATCAACTCGATTTAAGTCAGTATCGCTTTCAGGATTTGCCAGGGTTAACTGATGTTCCCTTAGAAAACTTTACGGGTTGGCAAAATGTTTCGATTGCTAATATTCCCGGATTATCCCTTGTGCCTTTTGCTAATTTTCCCAACCCGCCTCTGTTATCAGGAGGGGGCGTGGCTAACATTGATTGGGTGCTTAGCGAGGTAGAACAACCGGCCACTCAAACGATTTCGGGAAGCGATCGCTTAGGGTTTAATGTGCCTTGCCAACAGCAATGCGCTCACATTGAATTAGGGGATAATCCTCTGGTGGCTGGAAAACAATGGGTTTCGGGCAAGTATCAATCCGTTGAAGGCGGTCATGGATTACTTCAAGGAATGTTTGGTGGGGTAGAACCCACTGGAAGACATCCCTTTGGGACAGGTTTCAAGGTTGTGGTTTGGGACGTGAATGAGGTCACGGGGACAGTCAGTACCGCTTGGTTTTTCCGTATCTGTCAGCGGGGTCTGTTTACTCTTGGTTGTTCTCCCTATGGCATTGGGCCGATCCCCGCTTTTACTTATGCCGAGAACGAACCGATTTTCCTAGGGCCTTGATCCCCTTTATTTTTAGCTGAATGCGCGAGAATCCCACCCTGACCCTTACGGGTACAGAGTGGGCAGAAAGTCAGATTGTAGAACAGAGATTTCAATCTCATGGAAAAAACTTTAATTGAAGTCTCACCTTCGCCCTCTTTAGCCTTTGTCAATGGCAATAACAACAGGTCTTTACTTGATACTTTATCGAGTCCGACTGCTTTAACCTTAATCGGAATTTTTGGGGTATTTGGGGTTTTAAGCTTAATGGGAGATGGTTCGAGGAAAGGAAAACTTTCCACTGCCTATTGGGGAGGAAGACACGAAAAGAAGAAGGCAGCTAAAAAAGCTTTGTCACAAATTTCTTGTGTGACTCGTAATTCTGCTTCTTTGTATATCGGGACTCCCGACCCTGTACTCCTGAAACTTCAAGAAGAATGGTTATGGACAGGACAAAAAGTTGCCAGAAGAAAAGCTGCGTCTAACCCGATTTACATTCCTGATATTCAACAAGGGATTCTGGTGTCTGGGGCAGCCGGAACGGGTAAAACTTTTAGTGTTATTGACCCTTGTATTCGTTCAGCCCTTGATCAAGGGTTTCCTACCCTTCTTTATGATTTTAAGTTTCCCACTCAGAGCCGTCGTGCCATCGCCTATGCCCTGAAACGACGCTACAAAGTTCGTTTTTTTACCCCCAAGTTTCCTTTTTCTGATGTCTGTAATCTTCTTGATTTTTTAGACGACGAAGAAGATGC
>JBCDDV010000704.1:0-2616 GCA_039180145.1 Cyanobacteria bacterium P01_G01_bin.49
GGGATGCTTGTGATAGGCGTAGACTCCGGGTCTTTTTGGTTTACCAGAGTCTTAAAGTTTTTATTCTAACTGTTGTTGCTTATCGTTATTGATCCAGATCAGGAAGCTTGGGTCAAGTAGGTTAGACAATGACCCATGAGAAAGTAGAAAACTAGCATGGCCGCTGCAGCAAGAGAAACTAAAGTTCCTGCCAGCATGAGAGAAAATTCCTGTTGGTCTATCGCTTCCTGCATCAAATGCAGCGACCAGGCAACTAGAGCCACATCGAATATGAGAATCGGAATCAACATTTGAAAATTATGTTAACTTTTGTTTCTATTCTAATACATAATTCTCATGTGGCAACGATAAATGTGAGAAATTAAGAATCTTTAAAGGTGTTTTCTCAGTTATTACGGACAGGAATTTGGCGATCGCTCAAATAGTTTTTTACCTCAGCAATGGTTAATTGTCCATAATGGAGCAAAGAGGCTAATAATGCGGCTTCTGCTTGACCTTCTGTTAATGCTTCATAAAGATGTTGGCAGTTTCCGGCCCCCCCAGAGGCGATAACCGGAATTTCTACCTGTTTAGCAATGGTACTGGTTAGCGCTAAGTCGTAACCAGCCTGAGTTCCATCGGCATCCATACTGGTAATTAAGAGTTCTCCTGCTCCTCGCTGCTCCACCTCTTTGGCCCATTTAATGGCATCTAGTCCGGTGTTTTCTCGGCCTCCCCGCACATAAACATCCCAACCAGGATCATTGCGATCGTTACGTCGTCTGGCATCAATAGCGACGACAATACATTGTTTGCCGAAGCGATCGCTGGCCCGATCTACAAAGTCGGGATCTCTAACAGCCGATGAATTAACACTGACTTTATCGGCTCCAGCTCTTAATAAGCCTTTAATATGGTCTAAGGAAGAGATCCCACCGCCGACTGTCAAGGGGATGAAGACCACTTCAGCAGTGCGATAAACCACATCAATAATCGTATCTCTTTGCTCATGAGTAGCTGTAATATCCAAAAAGACTAATTCATCTGCTCCGGCATCATTGTAAGCTTTAGCCAGTTCGACGGGATCACCCGCATCTTGAAGATCAACAAAATTAATTCCTTTGACGACACGACCGGCATTTACATCGAGACAAGGTAAAATTCTTTTGGCTAGCATCAGTTATTTTTTAATGTTGGCTAATTATACTTTTTATTCGTGCATTAATTCCTTTTGAACTAGCTAAAATTCCTATTGATTTTAAGGTTAATAAATCAAGAAAGATACTATTTTTTGACTTTTGTTTTTTTTTGCTCAGACAACAAAAAAGATCCCCCAGGATCAACCAAAAATCGCTGACGAACGGCTTCTCTGCCTAATAACATCCGAAACCCCATCACATCACGGTTAGTTAAAGTCAATTCAATGTTCCATGGTTGTCCGCCTAGTTCAACAGGGGTTAAAATAACCGGTCGATATTGTTGGTGTCCTCCTGAGTCTTTGACGTTTCTCCACTCTAATAATTCTGCTTCAGCAGTCACAATATTATGCTTATCTTTTTGATAAGGATGGACTTGAAAATGAATCATTTTTTTGCCATCTTTTTTCAATTCTTTGACATGAAACGCGTGTAAAGCTGATGTTCTTGCTCCTGTATCTATCTTTGCTTTAATGTCTACAATTCCCAATTGGGGTAAGTCTAATAATTCTCGCCATCCAATAATAGATAAAGGTTGCTGTTCTTTGGTATCAGTTTGATGTTTCATAAAAACAAGTAAATCAATCTAGATGCGCATTGAAAAATCAGACTTTATGCCCAGTTCATTATAACCGGATTTAGTATGCCATTCTAAGGCTTTGCGAGTGCAGTGCCATCGCCTCTGGTACATTTTCGATGAACGCTTGAGTCAAATTCCAAGTCGATGGAGTAGAAAAGCCGATGAGAGTCCGGCCCGACTAGCCTAATTGGACAGATCTTGGTCAACTGAATTGACATAGGGGTTGCTTGAGATTCTTGAAAAATGAATAAGGAATTGTTAGTTATCTCAAATAGATGGGTACTTTGAAAGTATCAACCATAAAAAATATGGGTGCAAGGTGAATAAATTAACCAAGTTTCTGACTGTTTCTCTGCTCACTGTGTTGGGGGTTAACTTTTTAGTTACTAGTGAGGTTGACGCAGATAGTCTGTTGAGCTTAAATAGTAGTGACAGTATCAATAAAAGTAGTTTAGTAAGACAAACAAAGCAAGATTTTAATAAAGGTAATCAACCATGTAATACTTGTTTGCAGTTAATTCCATCAGGAAAACTGAATCAACAAAAAAACCCTATTTACTTATTAGAAATTTACTATCAAGGACAACTAAAAGAAACTTTTCTAACTGTTGTTGGCAGGTCTTATACTCAAACTCGTAACCGTGATCAAGCTGGAAATGAGTCCCCTTTACCCGATGGTAAATATACCGTTAGTTCTTATAGCGTCCCAGGAACAATTCCCGAAGTAGGTGGACGATTTATTCCAGTTCAACCTCAATTTCGGACAGGAAGGAGTGCTTTAGGGATTCATTACGATCCCAGTTATAATAAGAATAATGGAGAAGATGGAACGGCAGGTTGTATTGGATTAACGACAAGAGA
>JBCDDV010000705.1:0-2613 GCA_039180145.1 Cyanobacteria bacterium P01_G01_bin.49
CTGAGGTTAATTAATAACGTCAGGATTATCAACTCAATCAGAGACATAAGTTTCAGATTTCGATTGATATTGACTCGCAATTAAAGCCACTGAAAACCACCATAGAGTATTGACTTGAGGACGATACCAAACAGTATCAAAGAAACCTTGGGCTAATAAACCAACCATAGTGGCCATGGCTGCTATCATCCAAATACCATGAGAATTGCGTTTAGACCGTAATCTTTGTAGTTGTTGTACTCCTTGGTTAATTGTGACAATAACTAACCAAAGAAAGATACTTAAACCGATAATGCCTATTTCAACGGCCATTTCTAAAAAGATAGAATAGGCACTCAAAGCACTATATTTGGGACTCATATAAAGGGGATAAATTTTCTCAAATGCAGCATTCCCTGGCCCAATTCCAATTAGCGGGCGATCGCGAATCATATCAATAACAGCTAACCAGACATTCATCCGAAAATTATTACTACTATCTTCTCGTCCTAAAAAGATACTCATTACCCGTACTCTTAGGGAGTCAACTGAGAAAATAGCGACCACAATTAAGCCTCCCAAACTGCCAAATACCAATGGCAGTAACCACTTACGCCAAAATGGAGAGAGTTTATTTTGAAACCAGACAAAAAGCAACAATAAAAAAGTGGCTAATAAGGCCACCATTGCTATCCAACCGCCACGACTTCCTGTAAAATAAATGCAAGCTCCATTAACAATTGTCACGGTTATTGCTAATACTTTTGGCAATAACCCTTGCCAGACGAAAATAGCAGCAATACCAAAAGCAAGGGATGGTAAAAGATAAGAAGCGAGTAAGTTGGGATTGTTTAGATAACTATAAACTCTAGTTGCTTGCGCTAATTCTGATGTAGGATCATTCCAGGTAGCTAACTGTTCAACCCCGAAATATTGTTGTCTAATACCATAAGCACTAACCACTAAACCAATTCCTAAGACAACCGTAATTAACCAATTGGTAAGGCGAGGCGATCGCAATATTCGGGATGAAAATGCAAAAAATACTAAGTACAATGTCAATTTGATAAAGCCACTCAAAGCAGCCGCTTTAACAGGCGAAAATGCCACTGCAACCGCAGAAATTCCCCAATAAACAAATACTAACAGATGAATAGGGGTTAATCCGGGTTTATGCTCATCAGTTAGAGTAAGGAGTCCCCAGTATCCAGTAATTGCCACTAACCATACCCCAATTAACCCAGTTGTCACAAAGGGACTAAACACAAAGACAATACTCAATAATAATGCGCCAAGAGCTTCTCCCCATTGCAGAATAAAGCTTCCTTGTCGCCACTGACTAAATAACCCAACAATACGATAGACATAGCTAGCATTTAGCCATTTTTTTGCAGAGAAGTAAGAGAGGGTAAATTGATCCCAAGCAAAATTCATGAACAATTACCAAAGATGATTAGTTATTAGTTATCGGTGATCAAGTTTGCTTTTGTCAACCGATAATTAGCCAAACGCTTTACGATGTTTTCTTTTAGACAATTTGATGAAAATCAATTGCTTTTTGTTCCCTTCCTACTTATTTCTGAGAGTTCTTGCCATTAATAACTTTTTGTTGATTAAAATTAGTAAGGGTAGTTAAGCAACTTTATTAGAAGCAGAGGATACCAGTCTTAATTTGAATGAAGATAGAAAAATTCTGCTATTTTCTTTCAGAAAAGCGATCGCTTTTTTCCATGCTCAATAATCAATGCGGACGGAGAGACTCGAACTCTCACATCAAAGACACTAGAACCTAAATCTAGCGCGTCTACCAATTCCGCCACGTCCGCTTACCCACAGTCTATAATCATAGCACAATTTGAGGTTAATAGAGTCTAAAAACTCAAGATATTCAGTGTTAATCTCTCAAAGAGCATTGTCATGCGATCGCTACCTTTCCTTCTCATCTAACATCCACCAGGACAAGGATTGATACAGCGAATCTGTCCCACGCTTTCTTGGGACACATTTTCTATTGTTCCTTGACCAATCTTAATTTTCCAAGCCTGTCTGATTTGAGTATAGTAATCAGCATTATCTTGACCTGTGGGTTGTACTAGAGCCAATAATTGACTATCTTGTGAGGTTGGTGCTTGAGAAAACTGGCAATGAGTCATAATTATCTCATTTGGGGTTAAAGGTGGCACAATTTGAACATCAAGAATTGCTTTAACTGGCTTTCCTGAACCATTGGGAAGATTAATTTTTCGGAGATGCTTCTGTAAAATTAAAACTCCACCATATTTTGAGCCTAACGGAGAAGGATTGGCCCAGACTATCGAATGAGAACAATTGTCTAAACAAGAACCTAATTTATCCCAATTAGGCACAGGATAATTTCCTTGTCCTTGTTCAAAAAGAATCAATCTGGTTCTCTGTTCTCCTAAATAATCAGCTAAAAAATCACTTTTGTAGGCACTACTATAATTTTGAGCCTCATAAAATTTAGTGGCAGCCAATTTTAAATCTTGGATAGCCCCTTCAAAATCTTCTACTTCAGTTTTTTTTAAAGCTGATTCAAAAAGAGTTGATTGTGCAACTGGATTTTAACGACGCACCATCTGCTAAGGTCATATGACGGGACCAACTGCCATGTGA
>JBCDDV010000706.1:0-2611 GCA_039180145.1 Cyanobacteria bacterium P01_G01_bin.49
TGGGCAACTATTCATAAAACAGAATTACTAGAAAATTGGCAACGAACTAAACAACAAATACCTTTAGAAAAGATTGAACCTTTGGAGTAAATAGTTCCCCATTCTGGATTAAGTTTAACTGTTTTAAAATAGTCTAAGTCTTTTAAAGCTTCAAAAATTCCAGTAAACTCTATCATTTGACTAATATCAATAATTCCTGCATTCCCATCTTCAAATTTAAGATAAAGTTGATAATTTTCTCTGGTTTGGACTTCTATGATATCCTGCAACATAATTTACTCCAAAGGTTCAATCTTTTCTAAAGGTATTTGTTGTTTAGTTCGTTGCCAATTTTCTAGTAATTCTGTTTTATGAATAGTTGCCCATTCAATTACTAAATTTAGAACTCTAGGGGTTAGTTTACCTTGAAGGATAGAAAGAGTTTCTATATCAATAATTGCTTTTTGTTGATTATAACGAACATGAAAATGAGGAGGGGGATGATCGTTATAATACATAGTGATAATGATTCCTAAAAAACGACTAATTTCAGGCATTACACTATCTCGTTCTAAATTTTAATTTATGGGCAGAGGGGGACTTGAACCCCCATGACCGAAGTCGCCACATTTTGAGTGTGGTGCGTCTACCAATTTCGCCATCCGCCCTTGGTATTAGTTTCTTGATTATACTGCGTTTTGCCGATTTCTAACAAGTGGTGATAATCTTGAGAACTGGCCCAACGATCAATTTCTTTGGCCCGCAAAACAGGGACAGGATGGGTTAATTGTTCTGTTTGAGCTTGTTTGAGCATTTCCCCTAAAATCGTGTTGCTAATGGCTTCATAATCCCGCGCTTGCTGAATAAATGCCTCAAGATTTAACTGCGGGGCCAAGGTTGGGGAACCTCCTGCTAATTTCATCAGAATAGACATAACTACTTGGGGATTTTGGGTTGCTAATAAGGCGGCGCGATCGCAGCTAAATTCAGCGCAGCGCAACCACTCTAACATCTGTTCTTGCAAAGATTGAGCAATTATTCCTCCCCAATTGGGTAATAAGCTTGCTCCCAACACCATCAGATTGGCTAAGGTCAAATATACCCCATGTTCACATTTGAGATGACCTAATTCATGGGCCATTACCCCTTGAATTTCTTCTGGAGTCAACATTTCTATCAAAGAAGTATGTAACACCATAAAAGGCTGTTTCCCTTGCATCGCAAAGGTATAAGCGTTGGGGACGGGGTTTTGTTGAATATACAGTTGAGGCGGTTCTAAGTCTAGAATCTGACAAGCATCTAGTAGCAGGTTATGAATGTGAGGAAGTTGTTGTTGACTAACTAACACACTAGAGGCAATATTATTGAGATAAAAAAACTGTTCAGCGACAGAACCCAGTAAACTTCTGACCATTATATCTAGGCCGGGAAGCTGCTTTAAGGTGGTGGTAGCTTGTTTATCAAGAGGGTGACGAAAATCGTCGGCTTTGAGGCCAATTAACTGGGTTTTTAGTAATTCCATAACTATTCAGGGGATAATAACCAATTTTTTACCCTTTGGAGACTTTTCCAGTCGGGTTTGCGACTTAATCCATCTTCGATGTTTTCCATGATGTCTTGACGAATTTCAGGATCGAGGGACATCATATGTAATGCCGCTTCGATATGAGGACGGACTCCTTTGGCTCCACTATCTAAAATGGCTAAGGCCAGATTGATACGAGCTTGAGGGGGTCTATCATCGATTTTAACGCTTTTTTGAGCAGCTTTGAGGGCGCGATCTGGTTTGTCAGTGAGTAGGTATAACCAAGCTAAACAGGCCCAAGCAGTGGGGTTTTTGGGAGCGCGATCGCAAATTTCTTTAAAATGAGGAATCAGGGTTTTAACTGACTCTCCTTGTTTATAACGTTCTAATCCTTCTTCAAAGGCTGTGGCTACTGAATCAGTCATTTTGAATCTTTAGGGTCGTACAATATCAAAAGAGACAGAAAAATATTTTCTGTCCCAATTATTTACCATACAGTGAAATTGCTATTTTGATTACACACCAAAAGACTTACCGCATCCGCAAGTTTGATTGGCGTTAGGATTGGTAAACTGGAATCCACCACCGATCATGGCGTTACTGTAATCGAGAACCAGTCCATAGAGGTAAAGGATGCTTTTGCGATCGCAGATTATCCTAAATCCCTCATAATCAAACACTTCGTCCTGTTCGCTAATTTTGCTAGCGTCTTCAAATTCCATCATATAGGACATTCCTGAGCATCCGCCTTGACGAACACCGACGCGTAAACAGAGGTCATTTCCCTGTTCCTCCCGTAACATCAGGACGTGTTTTAGGGCTGTTTCTGTGAGTTGAATTCCTTTGGGTTGAGTTTGAGTGGCTTGTGTCATCAGCAATGGTGACTCCTAAAAGCTATAGAATATTCAAGCTTTCCATCTTCTATCATAACGAGTTGCTGGCGAATTTTAACACTTTATCGATTACAAAAGTCAACAGTCGCTAATAACTTGACGACTATGGCAATTCTATTTTGGTCATGAGATGAGGAGAAGCAAGTAATTGGACTGTTAACCTATCCAGTTAATTGATTACATCGTTTGTGTGCTGACAGTTAACAGTTTTAAA
>JBCDDV010000707.1:0-2610 GCA_039180145.1 Cyanobacteria bacterium P01_G01_bin.49
AACTTCTCTATTTTGATCTTTGAAATTAAAATTTCAGGTTTTTTTGGGAACTAATAATAATTGTGACATTTACTTGATAAATCTAAGAATAAGCTAAGTCATTGTAGAATTTATATTTTTTAGAATTAATCACTGATTAGCTTGAAATTGTTGTAGTAACCAGCGACTAACCTCAGAATGATTACTCTCTCTACCTTTCTGTAACGCTTGAATTAATAGACTTATTTCTAATTTAGGTAAAACTTGAGATTGAGTAATACGTCTACTTCCTTTTTCTTCTATTTGAAAAGCAATAATATTAACTGCTTTAACATCGATAATCCAGTATTCTTGTACGTTTAAATCTTCATATAAAAGGCGTTTTGCTCCTTGATCGTCTGATAAAGAAGTATTGGCCACTTCAATGACCAAATTCGGAGGAGTATAAATGTTTAAATCAACAATAGAAGTACCATAAGGAATAGCATCAACATTATCTCCCAAATAAAAAGATAAATCAGGTTGCGCTTCTCTGACTCCTGCTTTGCGATAACTGCAATTATCATTACCGTTTAAAGGAATATTTCGTAGACCAGCATATAAATAAATAGCATGGCAAATAATTCCATGATCTCTAGAATGATCGTTACCAATGGGAGTCATTTCCAGTCTCGCTTTTTGATTGCAATAATAAAACTTAGCTTTTTCATAAGTTGGATCATCACATAATTTTAAATAGTCTTCCCAAGAAAGTGTTATCCAGGTATCTGTTATAAATTTAGTTTGTGTCGTAATCATGGCTAAAACAAGAATAAAGTTACTTCAACGATCAAGAATATTAAGTCGCAAATGATTTTAAGTTAACTGAAATAGATGTTATAACAATTGAGGCACAATTAATCCTAATGCTAATAGCATTCCACTCCAAAAATGTAGATTAACCGCAATAAATTTACAATTACTAATCTTATCAGGTTGGTCGTGATGTTTTTGGACATGAATTACTAATTGATAAGCAATCGGAAAACTGAGGAAAATTAGTAGTGTCCAAATAGAAATTGTTCCTAACAGAGCAAAAATAGCTGTCAAAACAAAAATAAAAATAGTTGCCACTGTTAACACCTGAGACCCTACTTTTGTTCCTAAACGAACAATGGGCGATCGCTTTCCTGCGGACAGATCATCTTCAACTTGATGAAAATGGGAACAAAAAAGAATAATCGAGGTGCTAATTCCAATAATTATTCCCGGAATTAAACTAGATAATGAAAACTGCTGTGTTTGAGAATAATAAGCGGCCGCAATAGCCATGGGGCCAAAAGTAAAAAAACAAATAACTTCTCCTAATCCCTGGTATCCTAGACGAAAGGGTGGCCCTTGATAGCTATAGCCTAAGATGCAGCAAAGTAATATTATCCCTAAAACAGTTGCATCCCTCTGCCACCAAGTAATTAATAAAATTCCCAAAATTCCTAAACTTAAAAACCCATGAGCTAACCAAAACATCAAGGATTTATTGCCAGTTAAATTCACAATAGAATGGGCTTTATTTTCATCAATTCCAGTTTCGGAGTCAAAAACATCATTACTAATATTAAGCCAGGCAATAATCAAAATAGCGGATAGTAGAAAAGTTCCCAAGATTTTGACATCAAACAACTGAGTTTCTCCAAACGCCGTGGCTGTTCCTACGGTAATTGGTATGATAGCCACGCTATACATAGGTGGTTTGATGGCGGCTAACCATAACTGCCGTTTTGATGTTGGTACTACGGGTGTTGTTCTCATCTAACCTCAACCTGAGAATGAATAATTTACACTCGAAATTTTGTTAACTAATTGTATCGAGGTTCTTTTCTTCCTATGATATGATCCTCAGAAGGTAAGAGCCTGACTTAACTAAGTTAGGTAAGCATAGGTAAACGCATGATCGTGGACATTCTCAAAAAACCTTAAAACAATACTCGCCAGATAGTTATGTCAACTCGATTTTTAACCAGCTACTTACTCTTCTTCGATATCATAGTTGAAGACAACATTTATCAAAATTAACAGTGATTGAGGAGGGATGCTCAACAATTTGGCTAAGAACATAATCAAGAGACAAGGTATGGACGATATTTAAGACATACCATCAATATCAGTCTAAGGTGAAACAAATTATAAATAACTTTACGATGTCTGTTGCTGAACCAGTCATCTCTCATTCTGCTAATGTAGAGTACGATCAACGTGAACTTAATGAATTGCTTTTAGCTTGTCAATCAAATTTAGAAGGGCAAAATAGCTCAGTCATTGTTAGTTTTTCCCAAGTTATTAATTCAGTTGATCCATTGTCTCTTTTATCTTATTTGACAGGAAAACAGCAAACATTAACTCAAGCAAATGAACTTTCTTTTTATTGGGAAAATCAAAGGAAGCAAGAGTCAATTTTAGGCTATGGAATAACTCAATCTTTGAGTTTGAATACAGTTAATAGATTTAGAGATTCTCAAAAATTTGTTGAGAGTTGCTTAAAAAAGATCTTGAGAGTTGGTGATTATCAGATTGCTGAATCTTTGCCTCATTTTTTCTGCGGATATACTTTTTTTTCGAGGGTAACTGATCTCACCTTTCCTTTCCCTTCTGCTT
>JBCDDV010000708.1:0-2591 GCA_039180145.1 Cyanobacteria bacterium P01_G01_bin.49
AATAAGGCAATGGCTCTTTCAAATCGCTCTTGTGCTTTTGCATACTCAGAAATCATATAGTGTGCAAAGCCTGAATCTCTGAGTGCATAATAGTAATGCCTAGTCTGGTAGTTTTCTGTAACAGAGTCATATTCTTCTACCGCTTCCATATAATTGCCTATTTGTGCATAAGAGTTACCCAAATAATATTTAATTTGATAAGCGTCTGGTTCTATTTTTAACGCTTCTGCAAATGATTTTCTTGCATCTTCATATTTATTATCAAGAAGTTGTGCTTTAGCTTTGCTCAATAGAACTGTATACCTTGCATTTTCATCAGGCACTTGAAGAAGCTTATCGTATAATCTAATTGCTTTTTGATATCCGTTTAGGCTATCCCAGATAGTATCACCTAACGCATATGGTGTTTTATCTCTGTCCCTACTAACTAAGAAATGTCCTAATTCTAGTAATGCAAAGAAATCATTTCCTACAGTTTTAACACTATCTATATCTTTATAAAGATTAATTGCTTGCTCATAACGCTTAGTCGCAGGTAAACAGTCAAGATTTTCAGGAGTTAGTACAAAATCTCTAAAATCCTGCATTAAAGCCAAATAGAATTTAGCCTGTGGATCTATATCATTGTATTTTTCTGCCTCTTCAAAATAATTTGTTACCTCTTGTATTTTGTTGTTTTTCTGTTCTTCTTTTCTTTCCAAATCTCCTGCTCGATCCCATATAATCAAAGCTGCTTTTCCAACATTTTTGTATGCTGTATTTAAATCTTTACTATTTAATTTAGAACTATCAATTATTGATTTACAGGCATCATATGTATTAATTATTTGATCTAATTCTTTGGTTAAATTTTGATTGCACTGTTGGAATTCAGCGCGTGCAGGTGAATTTCTATAAAAAATAGCCCAAATAGTAGTGGTAACAATAGCTAAAACCAAGCTGATAATTCCAATTATTACGGTTTGGTTCTTTCTTCCATTTCTAGGAGGAAGAGGTGGTGGCAAAGGTGCAGATGCTGGTGAGCCTGTTTTAATTTCTTCCAAACGTTCGAGAATCGCTTGACAATCTTTTGGACGACTAGAGGGTTCATTTGCCATTAGGTCGTCTATTAGTTGTAATAAAGATGCTGAAATATTTTGAGAGATTGCAGAATGCCAATTAAACTCAGAATTATTAGAATCGATAAGCTCGTATGGTTCTGTGCCTGTTAATAGAAATACAAAAGTACGTCCTAGTGCAAAAAAGTCAGACTGCATGACAGTTCGACCATTTTGTTGTTCATGTGGAGTATAGCCTTGAGAAATAACTCCAGTACTTATTTGATTGGGGTTTACCTGATTTTTTATAAAGGTGGTAGTAATCTCTTTAGCAGTACCAAAATCAATTAACGCTAGTTGTCCAGTCGGACGCAACATGATGTTCGATGGTTTGATATCTCTATGCCAAAGTTTATTTTTGTGTACTTCACTGAGAATCTTTGTTATCTGAGTTAACCAATCGATTACAGTATTTTTCCTTATAGGGCGTTTGCGTATTTTGTATAACCAGTCTTTTAAATTTTCCCCCTCAATTTTTTCCATTACAAAGCAGTGGAGTTCCTCTTCGTTATTAGGAATCGAAACCGTAAAATAACTATCGCTTTCTACTTTAGGAATTCCAGGATGATTCAATTTTGCCAATACATCGACTTCTTGTTTAAACAGTCTGAATGCATCTGGACTTTTATTTTTATCTAACTTAAATACTTTTAATACTTTTGTAGTGTCTTGAATTTCTATTTCATAAATACGCCCAATCCCTCCGCCACCAAGCTCTTTAATAACTCGGTATCTGCCTTCCAAGAATATTTCTGTACCACAAGCTTGACAAGAAAATTCAGATTTTGGATTTTGGGGATTTGGACAATTGGGATTGATGCAGCGACAGTAGTTCATTAACTGATAGCAACTAAATGTAGCAGGTCTAATAGAAAAACCTTAAAGATAAAAATTAGCATTAGGTATATCAATTAACATACATCAACCTATTTAATTTTTCACTGGAAGAGATAAAATCTAAATTTGTTATTCACTTTTCAGGAAATATTTCTTAAACACTTAATTTCTACAATATCTTCTACTTCACTTGACCGATAATAAAGAATTATCGGTATTTATGGCTATTTTTAGCTATTTTTAGCTTTTTTTACACTTTAATCACCATCGACTAAATTTGCCTGCTTTGCAGTCAGAATTGTTCGCGTTCGGCATTCCACGCGGCAATGGAAGACACAAGAACCGTTTGAGCAGTAATTGGAGGTTGTACTCTTGAGATAGAATCTTTCATACTCTCCTCTATCTGCCATGAATTATAATTCCGCCACCTTACCTGAACTAATTGTCAATCGCGCCTTCATGGTGGAGTTTGTGTCGGCAGTTGCGCCCTGCTTTGCGATGGGGTTGGTAGAAGAAGGTGGAACCGAATATGGTTTCTTGGGATTTCGCCCTAATAAATCTATTCCGTCGGCAGTCTCAGGAGCGGGCTTTTCCTTTGGTCATACCCTGCTGGGGGATGACACGTTTGAGGTCATTCATTTTGCCTTTGAGTTCTAT
>JBCDDV010000709.1:0-2588 GCA_039180145.1 Cyanobacteria bacterium P01_G01_bin.49
AAACCTGGTTAGATTCAAGGAGACCAAATTGGGTCACTCTCCAAGAACGTGTAGTTCCCAAAATCCTTCCCAGAGATATTGGGAAGGATACCACAGGTACAAAGAACGGGACGAGATGCCTCCCCCACACCCCCTGCATAAAGTACACATACATAATTTTTAGCAGTTCAAATTAGATTACTTAAGTCTCCAGTTACTTTTGAGAATTGGTATTAGTCCCTTGCTTTCTCATTAGAAAAATCCTCACTCCGCTTGCAGACTCGAAGAGCGACCTAGTCTAGCGAGGGTTTTTCCCACCCAGCAAACACCGAACTCAGGTTTGATAGGTTTGAGGCAGGGGCAAGGGCGTTGCGTTAAGGTTAGGTTATAGATAATAGGGATTTTAGGCTTATCAAGTCATTAATTGGTTAGGAGAACCGAAGAAATTCCGGCCTGATCTAAAATTTTGGGGATCAAATCTTCTCGTTTTACTGCCATTACATGAACCCCTTGACATAATTCCTTGGCTAATTGTATTTGTTCGGCCGCTATTTTTACTCCTTCTTGAAGCGGTTCATCAGCATCAGCAAGACGTTGAATAATGCTATCAGGAATCTCTACTCCTGGAACGTTCTTATTAATAAATTTAGCATTTTTGGCAGATTTTAAGAGAAAAATTCCCGCTAAAATCGGCTTATCTGTCTTAGCAGCAATTTGGTGCATAAATTTATCTAACCTATCAAAATCTGTAATTAGCTGACTCTGAAAAAACTTTGCTCCTGCGGCTATTTTCCGGTCAAATCTTCGCTGCAACCCTGACCAACTAGAAGACTGAGGATCGACGGCAGCCCCAGCAAATAAGTCTAATGGTTGATCAGGCAGTGATTTTTGATTAAAATCTAGGCCACGATTCAAATTATCAATTAATTTCAACAATCTGACCGATTCTAACTCAAAGACAGCTTTGGCTTTGGGGTGATCGCCTGCTTTGACAGAATCTCCAGTTAAGGTGAGAATATTACGCAATCCTAACCCATAAGCCCCCATTAAGTCTGCCTGTAGACCGATAACGTTGCGATCGCGGCAAGCCATCTGACAGATGGGTTCAATGCCATACTGTAATAATAGGGCAGAAGCAGCCACAGAAGACATCCGCAAGACAGCGCGACTACCATCTGTGACGTTCACACCATGAACTCTCCCTTTGAGTTTTTTTGCCATCTCTAACATCCGAGTCGGGTTTCCTCCCTTGGGAGGGGTAACTTCTGCGGTGATCAAAAATTCTTTGTTTTGGACAGCTTGGCGAAAATGGTTAATCATAGGAGGAGTCATAATTGTCAACTGGAATTGATATCGTTTATTTAAGCAGAAGGTAAATAACCTAAAGCGTCTTTTACTCTACTTAAGGTTTCATTGGCAACGGTTTCAGCTTTTTCTTTGCCGTTTCGTAAGATAGATGTCAAATAATCTTTGTTGTCCATGATGTCTTGATATTTAGTTTGGATAGGTTTCAATGCTTCAATGGTTGTTTCTGTCAGTAAGGGTTTAAATTGTCCCCATCCCATTGTTTGACATTCTGAGGAGACTTCTTGTTTCGTCTTTCCTGATAGTAATGTATATAAACCTAATAAATTGTTACATTCAGGTCGGTCTCGATTGTCAAATTCTAGCCCTTTGATGGGGTCAGTTTTACACTTCTTAATCTTTTTCTGAATTAACTCAGGGGGATCTAAAAGGTTAATTCGACTAAGATCAGAAGGATCAGATTTCGACATTTTACGGGTACCATCGCTTAAACCCATTACTCTGGCCCCTTCTTTACGAATTAAGGGTTCAGGTATTTTGAGAACAGGGTTTTCGGGGGTGGCAAATTGATCGTTTAACCGCGCAGCAATGTCTCTGGTTAATTCTAAATGTTGCTTTTGATCTTCTCCCACTGGAACGCGATCAGCATCATAGAGTAAAATATCTGCTGCCATCAAGACAGGATAATCTAAGAGTCCCACACTAACATTTTCCCCTTGTTTAAGGGCTTTTTCTTTAAACTGGATCATCCGTTCTAACCAGTTTAAGGGCGTAATGCAGTTTAATAACCAAGTTAGTTCACTATGGGCGGTAACATGAGATTGGACAAAAATGCTAGCGTGGTCTAAATCAATGCCACAAGCTAAATAAAGCGCAGCAATGTTATAAGTGTCTTGGGCTAAAGTTTTGGGGTTGTGAGGGACTGTAATGGCATGGAGATCGACGACACAGAAGAAATTATCATAGTTTTCTTGAATATCTACCCAAGTTTTAATTGCCCCTAAGTAGTTGCCTAAGTGGAGGTTTCCTGTCGGTTGTACGCCTGATAAAACCCGTTGTTTGCCCATTCTACTCTTATCGTAATTTTTGCTCAATGTTATTATTTCTTTACAATTATGCCTGATTGTGAGAATTCTGTAAAAAGGAGTTTAGGAGTTCCAACAAATGATTATATAATTTTAGTCGGCTTCGACTACTTAGTAAAAAAAATATGAATCAAGACTTAAATTATTATTATTTGGTGCGTCAAGAAATTTCTTCGCTACTCTTGTATCAATCTATTTTCGATGATGACATCGGCCAGG
>JBCDDV010000710.1:0-2587 GCA_039180145.1 Cyanobacteria bacterium P01_G01_bin.49
AAAACCTAGCTGAGACTGCAAGGGAGCGGGGGGCAGGGGGCGGGGGAGAAAACCGAAAAGCCCTCTCCGAGTGCGAAGGTCTCCCTGCTCCTCTGCTTACCTTAAAGAAAAGTCTTTCATCCAAAACCTACGCACTATTGGGAGAGGAGGAAGTAATGGAATTAGGGGAAGACAATGAACAATGAACAATCAACAATCAACAGAACTCCCCAATTCCTTACACCGAACTGAGGTTATTTAAGCTATTTGGGGTAGGGTGATAAATGAAGCTGGTGATTTAGGTAATATGATGACGACACAACAGTTGCTCCAAGGGGTCAATATTTTTCTGATTGGTATGATGGGAACGGGAAAAACAACCATTGGAAAAATTTTGGCTCAACAACTCGAATACCGTTTTTTTGATACTGATATTTTAATTGAGAGAGTGGCACAGAAAACGATTAACGATATTTTTGCCACAGAAGGAGAAGAAGTATTTAGAGATATCGAGAGTCAAGTATTAGCAGAATTATCTGCTTGTACCAAAAGTGTCATTGCAACAGGTGGCGGAATCGTTTTACGTCCTCAAAATTGGAGTTATTTGCATCATGGCTTAATTATTTGGCTAGATGTCCCAACTAATCTTCTCGCAAAACGTCTAGCAAGAGATAAAACTCGCCCTCTTCTCAGAGATACTGAGTTGACGTTGAAGTTGCAATCTTTATTAGCGCAAAGACAGTCCTTTTATGCGCAGGGGGATTTACATATTTGTATTCAAGAAAACCAAAGTCCTAATGATATTACTAAAAGAATTTTTGAGATTATTCCCACAGTCATTAAACCTCAAGTAAAAATTTCCCAAGACAATAATTGAGCTTTGCTTAGAGAACGTTGATAAAGTAAAGATAAAGAAGAGCAGAAAAACAAATAAAAAGAACGAAATGAAGTCAGATTGATGTTTTTTTAACTAAATTAGAAGAGGCAGGAGGCAGAGGGCAGAAGGATTTTTAAGCTTTAAGCTATCAACTTTAAAAGAGGGTATCTAAATCGGATTTGGTATAACATTCTGGTTTTCGCTTTTGACAGAAGACAAAAACCTTGGGTTGACCAAGGTTCAATGGGAGAAATCAAAATTGTCAAGCAAGAGACTGAATTATTAGCCAATAGCCGCAGAAAGGGCGACTAAGCTGGTCAGGAATAATGCAGCGATTGCTCCTTGGACGATGTAGCGACGTTGTTGGTAAGGAGCCGGATATTCCGCATAGTAAGGCTTTGTTTCTATAGCGTAGTTATTGGTTAGTCCGTTATCAAGTTGAGTGGTGTACATCAGTGTTTCACTCCGTTTTTTTTTCTCTATGTAAATTAATATAGCAACAAATGCAACAATTTGTAAACATAACTTGACAAATAAATTTTGATAGATTTCATTAACAGCACTTATCTTTTTTCCCTCAGTTCTCTTCATTCTCTTTCTCTCGAACTTTTACAGAGAAAGCTAACTCCTCAAACCCAATAAATCCGTGATTTCTAGGATGACCAGTCCCTCCTTTCCACAATATATTGAAGCTAACTTGAGGACTTACCTATGTTCAACATCACAATGCTCTAAGAAACTTTGAGCATCAAGAACTTTCGATGACAACAATCACACCTTCTTCCTGTAAAAAGTTATTTAATGGAGTTTATCAAAGAGCGACAATGATTTGAAACGCCTTTTAGAGCAATCACTAGATTTTTATGATTTTTCAGTATGTTTTGGCACTGAAGTGAGTGTGGGGATTAATATTCAAGACAAGGCCGCCTCTCGTCAAACTAATCATTATTGGGAGCGATTAATGATGAATCTACCAGGATTAAATTTAGAGAAGACACAATTGCTATTGAGCGTAGGAGGAATTTTGTTTTTGTTAATGTTTATTCCCTGAGACGAGTATTAATTGTTCCACTTAATTCTACTTCTCAAATCACAAATAAACAGCCAAAACCCTTAATTTACCTGAGTTTTGGGACTGACATCACCCCCAATAACCCAATATAGTGAAGGTAACAAGAGGAACAGAGGTCACGAAAATGTTAAACACCAACAACAACACCAACACCACCATCATCCGCAACTACGTCATTCTTGCTGCTACCGTCATGTTCGCTTCAATGGGTTTAACTGATACCTTTATGGCTCCTACTCGCAGCGCACAACAAGATCGCTTCGATAACTATGGACAAGTTGTCAGTGCTGGACTCGTTTCTTACGCTCAAAAGCTTGGCCGTTAACCGTCTAACCCGTTTCTCTTGTTAGCCCCTGTTGTCAATGAACACGGGGCTTTTTTGTGACACTATATAAAGTATTATAGTTATTTTAACTTAGAGAATAGTGATGTTATCATTGGCTTCAACACTAGTACTCATTGGAGTTTGGTGGTGTGGGGCTAGTAATTAGAAAAGCACTAGAAGTCGAAACACGGCAAGACTCCCTGGTGCTTTTCACTATCTAATCAAAACTATACTGAGAACTCTATTTCTAAGGCTGGACGGAACATAATTTGACTGGCTTCAGAGGAGAAAAGGTCAATACCGTCATCATTACCTGTAATCTTTTCGGTCACAA
>JBCDDV010000711.1:0-2582 GCA_039180145.1 Cyanobacteria bacterium P01_G01_bin.49
TAATATAAAGAAATATAATATCACACACAAATCTTCTCCTAACAAAATAGAAAATAGCCAGAAACGGAAAAAGAAGCCAAAGGTTCCAATTAAGGCCCCTGTAAAGACAGAAAATTCCCAATTTGCTCCCCTACGCCAACAGGAACCCAATTGAACCCCCATTAGTCCATAGGGAATCAAAAAAACAATACTACGAGTTGGCCCCATCAACACCGTTAATAATAATCCTGAGACTAAAGCTCCCATCCAAGCGGCCCGGTTTCCCCAACGAAGATATAATAAGGCAATAGGAACGGGAAAAAAGATGCTTAACAAGGGGCCAAGGGGAAAATAATAGTTAATTAGCCAAATTAAGCTCCCTGTGCTTGCCAAAAACGCTGTTTCTACCATCGCCAAGGTTTGACGAGTTTTCAAGTTAGAAGGGGGAAGCGGAGTTGTTTGGGGGGTTTTCGGTGGAGTGGAAACGATTAATTCATCTCCATCATCGACCCAATTTACATCATCCATTAAATGATTTCTATCGGTTTTCAATGGTTGATCAGCACGATCAGAAGAATAATTCATCAAGAAATAATCTGCTCTAGAGAATCAAGAGAAAGAATACAAAGGGTATCATCTTCACGTTTAATTAAACCTTTTTTTTCTAATTTGGTGAGCGATCGCGTCACAGTTTCCCTCGCTAACCCACTTATACTGCTCAACTCCCGATGGGGTAAGTTGGGAATGATCATTCCTTGCTTCATTACTTTTCCTTGTCCTTCTGCTAAAAATAACAAAGTATCTGCCACCCGTGAGAGACTATCAGATTCTCGTAACTGTAACCGACGGTTAATCTGGCGTAAACGTTTAGCCATTAGTTGAGCTAAGCGAACGCCAGCAATGGGATCACTATGAAGTAGGTTAACAAAATCTTTGGCTGGGATGTTAGTCACTGTTGTCCCTGTGAGTGTAATCGCATCGGTTGAACGAGGTGCTTCTTCTAAAGCAGCCATCTCACCAATTATTTCTCCTTTGCCAACAATATTGAGCGTGACTTCTTTGCCATCAAAGTTATGAGTCCGAATTTTGACCCATCCTTCTAAAATAAAGTAAACTGAACTTCCCCAGTCATTTTCTAAAAGAATGACACGGTTGGCTGGGTGAGTACGAGTGACAGCTTGATTCATTGCCAATTTTAGACTTTCTTCTGGTAAATCGGCAAAAAAAGGCGATGTCTCTAGCAATTTTTGTAATTCGGGAGATTGATTACGATAGTTGTTAATATCTTCCATAAATCTATAAGCAGATTTTTGATACATCTGCTATGCTAAGCCTATCAAAAATTGTGGGTTTAATTTTTAAAGTTTCCGAAAGTTTCTTTGGTTGTCTCATCTAATTTTTAGTATTTTTAGTAGATTACTGTGGCGGTTCAAGACAATATTCAATCTCTAATGACTGAAATTGAGCGGGTTTTATGGGAAGGAAAACTCGCTGATAATCGAGAGGTGTTAATTCTCTTAGAAAGAATAAGGCACTACCTATTGATGCGTCAAGAGAAGGCAACGAATGATGATGACGACGCTCAAGTGAAAAGACTGACTGAAGCTGTTTTGAATCGCTTAGATACAGGGATCAAAGATTGGTTCCAACCAGCAAAAAGAGAATTGGAACAGTTACGTCATCAGCGACAAGCTTTATTACAAGAAATTAAAATTCTAGAACAGCAACGCCAGCAGATCTTGTCAGGTTTTGGGGAAAAACTGTCACATTATGATGTTAGTGCCGAACAACAAACGTCTCATCAAACATCTCTTTCCCCTGAGCAATCTTCCGTTTCTGATCTAAATCAAAGCTTACATACGGGGTTTGAATCTTTGCTAGAAGATTTACAAATTTACTCTGAGTCTCTCAGCGAAGGACTTGAACGAATGTATCGTTTAGGACAACAAGGAGAAGCAAAATTTCTAGCCTATTTTAACCGTTTACAACAACAATTAGAAGGATCTATTAATCAGTTAAGGTTAAATAGCACAACGGCTGATGAACAAGATCTCGTTAATGGTTGCTGGTATTTAGGAATTGATTTAACTGCGACTCAGTTGACAGTTGTTGTCTTTTTGGTCAATATTGACTCTTCTCAACCCTGTTTTTGCTATTCTTTAACAGATAGTCTCGATTTGTCTTTGTCTGATTTGTCCTCTGAGAGTAATCCTTTAGGTTACTGGAAACAAGCCTTGAATGGTCTTAGTCAGGCGTTAACTTCAGTCGATGGCAATTCTCTAAAATTAGGAGATTTATCCTTAGAAAGCATTTTAAAACAACGCAAAGGAGTAGTTTTAATCTGTCCTTCTCGATGGAATGCAAGCGATCGCACTTTACTGCAAAATCTTTTGTTAGAAACCTCTTTCATATCTACCTCAGAACAAGTTGTTTGGGTTCCCAAAGCGATCGCTTTAACCTTAGCTTATTTTCCGATAAGTTTTAATGATCAATCATCCCCACTGTCTTTAGTTATTGAGTTAAGTGAAACCGCGACAGAGTTGGGGTTAGTTGATATTTCTGAGGGAATTTCTGGGTTGACAACTCAACGATTTGCCTATGGA
>JBCDDV010000712.1:0-2582 GCA_039180145.1 Cyanobacteria bacterium P01_G01_bin.49
GGACTATGGGTTTCTACCAAGAATCGCATCAAAGACCCTTTCACTTTCCAAGGACAGCGCAAGGAATAAGACTTATGGCAAACACGGGGTAATTCTGCTTGAATTTGTACTAGCGATCGCCTTTGGCAAGTTAGCATTTCTAATAATTTAGCAATACTAAACATACCATCAAAGCCAGGATGCAACTGGGGAAAGATAAACCCAGTATCTCCGCTACCTCCTAAAGAAACGTTAGGATTAGTTTGAGCCGCTTCCATCAGGGCAGTGGGATTAGCTTTTGTCCGGATAACATTCCCATCGTGACGGCGGGCAATTTGTTCAACAGCACTAGAGGCTTCTACCGGAACGACCACCGTACTGCGAGGATAGGCAGTAAAGATAGTATTCACCATCAAGGCAGTCAACCATTCTCCGCGAATGGGTAAACCAGATTCGTCGACTAAAATAAACTGTTCTCCATTCGCCGAAACTTGGGCCCCTAAATTGGCTTTAACCGCTTCTACTACTTGACCCAGTTGATGGAGCAAGGATTCTCTTTCCTCTGTTGATACAGTCGTTTGTCGCAAGCTGGCATTAAGGACAATGGCATCACAGCCAAACTTGGTCAGTAGTTGGGGTAAAATTGCCCCTGACACCCCATAAACATAATCAATGACGATTTTTGAGCCACTGTCGTGAATCGCTTCAATATCGAGTTGGGTTTCAAAGGTTTGACGATAGGTTTCAATCACTTGAGCCGGATAAGACATATTACCGATATCAGGAATTCCTACCCGTCGCAAGTCTTCTTTAAAATAAGCCCCTTCAATTTTCTTTTCTTGAGATTTAGAAATATTAATGCCTTTGCTGTCAAAAAATTCAATCAGGATATGGTCAGGACGATCAGGATGGGCCCGGAGATGGACACCGCCATCAACCCCTAATTGGGGAGTCATGGTTCGAGAGATGGGGATGGCTGTTGCTTCAAGGTTTTGAATGTTAATTCCTACTGACATCAACCCAGCAATCAGAGAACGACTAATCATCCGAGAGAAACCTCGTTGATCTCGCGATATGACGACTTGAGAACCTGCTTTGAGAGTTGAACCGTAGGCTGCTCCTAATTTCACGGCAAACTCAGGAGTAATGTCAATATTGGCTAACCCTGTGACTCCCCGTTGACCAAAGAGATTACGGTAGGCTGTATTCCCCCAAATCAAATTGATGTTCAAGATAGCTCCTGATTCAATACGTTTGCTTGGCCAGACACGGACGTTAGAGCTAATTTGGGCTTCTTCACCAATGGTGGATAAGGGGCCGATGACTGCCCCTTCTGACACTTGAGAGCGGCGATCAACTCTGGTTCCCCTGGCAATAATGCAAGCGGCTAAGTGGGACTCATCTCCAATAATTGCTCCATTCCAGATAATGGGACGCTTTAGGTCTGCCCCAGTTCCAATGGTGACATTATCACCGATAACGGCTCCTTTTTCGATAATTACCCCTGGCCCAATGCGACAATTATCGCCAATGAGTACGGGGAAATCGATTTTAGCGGTGGGATCAATATAGGTGTTTTGTCCCAGCCAAAATCCTGGGGATTTTTCTTCGTAGGCAAAGTCTAATTGGACTTTTTTTTCTAACCCATCGTATTGCGCTTCTCGACAAGCATCTAAATGACCAACATCACACCAGTAACCCTCAGCAATATACCCATACATGGGTTCTCCTTTGGCTAGGAGTAGGGGAAATAAATCTTTGGAGAAGTCGCTTTCTTCGTTTTCTGGGAGGTATTGCAGAACGTCTGGTTCTAGGATGTAGGTTCCGGTGTTGACTGTATCGGAGAAGATTTCGCTAGTGGAGGGTTTTTCCAAAAAGCGGTTGATGCGTTGTTCTTTATCGGTGATGACAACCCCAAATTCTACAGGGTTAGGAACATGGGTAAGCACTAAAGTTGCTTTGGATTTTTTTTCTTTATGGAAGGCGATCGCTGCTTGTAAGTCAAAGTCGGTAATACTGTCCCCGCTAATAACAAGAAACGTATCATCGAGTAGTTCTTCAATATTTTTTACACAGCCAGCCGTTCCCAGAGGTTGTTCATCTTCGACGGCATAGGTCATTTTTACCCCAAATTCACTACCATCTTGGAAGTAATCGCGCATCACGTCAGGAAGATAGTATAAGGTTGCGATAATCTCTGTAATATTATGTCGTTTAAGTAAGTTAATAATGTGTTCTGCAATGGGCCGATTTAAAATAGGTACCATTGGCTTAGGTAAATCACAAGTTAATGGACGTAATCGAGTTCCTGATCCTCCAGCCATGAGCACTGCGCGCATAGCTCCTCCTTGACGCTTAGTTGTTGTTATTCAACGCTTGGGTTGCTCTTCTTGATATCTTCTCACTCTTTGTTTCATTATCAAAGTGTTAAATTTGTCAAGAGCTTGGAACCAATTTTAATCGTTATGTTATTAAGTATGTCGTAAAGCTTAGATACTGTGACGACTTCAGAGAAATTTTAGCATTATTGAGTAACCTTTTTTGCAGTGGAAAGGCTATTTATGTTCGGGACGTTAATCAAAAAATATCAAAAAATTTACTAA
>JBCDDV010000713.1:0-2578 GCA_039180145.1 Cyanobacteria bacterium P01_G01_bin.49
CCCAGGGGGTAGGGGAAGTTGACTACCAATCTTACTGAGAACCACTTAATCTTGTGTTTTCCCTGAAGATTGGTCAGTCAAACTCACTAAATACCTATTAAAACCCAAGGGTTCTAGCATGGAAGAATGCCCAGGTAGTAACAATTCCCCCTAATAGGTAGTGAGCAACGCCCACAGCCCTTCCCTGAATAATACTCAGAGCGCGGGGCTGAATCGCAGGTGCTACCTTGAGTTTATTATGAGCCCAGACAATGGACTCGATTAATTCTTGCCAGTAGCCGCGACCACTGAACAGAAACATTAAGCTAAAGGCAAAGATAAAATGACCTGCCAAAAACATAATGCCGTAGGCTGACAAAGCAGAACCATAGGAGTTAATTACGGTTGCAGATTGGGCCCACAGGAAGTCCCGTAGCCAGCCATTGATGGTAATGGCACTTTGAGCAAAGTTCCCCAAGGTAATGTGGGTTACGCCACCATCGGGTGAGACCGTTCCCCAAACATCTGATTGCATTTTCCAGCTAAAGTGGAAGATCACAATTGATAGGGAATTGTACATCCAGAACAATCCAAGGAATACATGATCCCAACCGGACACTTGACAAGTACCACCCCGTCCTGGTCCATCACAAGGGAAACGGAAGCCTAATTCGCTCTTATCGGGAATAAGACGAGAGCTACGGGCAAATAGAACCCCTTTGAGTAGAATTAAGACGGTGACATGGATGGTGAAAGCATGGATATGATGAACCATGAAATCAGCCGTTCCCAGAGTAATAGGCATCATTGCGACCTTGCCAGCAACGGCAACGGTTTCACCACCAAATGCATAACTCGTTGGCGCTAATGCCTGAGGTGCAGTACCACCGGGTGCCAAAGTATGGATATTTTGTATCCACTGAGCAAAGATCGGCTGCAATTGAATTCCCGTATCCGAGAACATATCTTGAGGGCGACCAAAGGCTCGCATGGTGTCATTGTGGACGTATAAACCAAAGCTATGGAAGCCTAAGAAAATACAAACCCAATTGAGGTGGGAGATGATGGCATCTCGATGACGAATCATCCGGTCAAGAAGATTGTTAACGTTTTTGGCAGGGTCATAATCACGCACCATGAAAATAGCAGCATGAGCCCCTGCACCAACAATCAAAAATCCACCGATCCAGACATGATGCGTAAAGCAAGCTAGCTGAGTCGCATAATCGATTGCCATGTAAGGATAGGGCGGCATAGCATACATATGGTGAGCCACAATGATGCTCAGTGATCCCAACAATGCCAGGTTAATTGCTAGTTGGGCATGCCAAGAGGTGGTCAGAATTTCATACAGACCTTTGTGTCCTTCTCCAGTGAAGGGCCCCTTATGCGCTTCTAAAATCTCCTTCATGCTGTGGCCAATACCCCAGTTGGTGCGGTACATATGACCAGCAATGATAAAGAGAACGGCGATCGCCAAATGATGATGAGCTTGATCTGATAACCACAGTCCACCTGTTACAGGGTTTAAGCCCCCTTTAAAGGTTAAAAAGTCAGAATAAGCAGCCCAATTCAGGGTGAAAAATGGGGTCAATCCTTGAGCAAAGCTCGGATATAACTCAGCCATTTTACTCGGTTCTAGAATAAACTCATGGGGCAAAGGGATATCTTTAGGAGCAACCCCCGCATCTAAGAGCTTATTAATGGGCATGGAAACGTGAATTTGGTGTCCTGCCCATCCTAATGAACCACAACCCAACAAAACGGATAAATGGTGGTTCATCATGGATTCTACATTCTGGAACCACTCAAGCTTGGGAGCTTTTTTATGGTAGTGGAACCATCCTGCAAATAACATCAATCCAGCCATCACTAATCCACCGATGGCGGTGCAATATAGCTGGAAACTGTTGGTAAAACCAGATGCTCTCCAGAGATAGAAAAAGCCAGAGGTAATTTGAATTCCGTGGAATCCGCCTCCAACGTCTCCATTCAGGATTCCTTGGCCAACAATAGGCCAAACAACTTGTGCGCTTGGCTTGATACTAGTAGGATCACTTAACCAAGCTTCGTAGTTAGAAAATTTTGCGCCATGATAATACATGCCGCTTAGCCAGACAAAAACAACGGCTAAATGACCGAAGTGCGCGCTAAATATTTTGCGCGAGACATCTTCTAAATCGCTCGTTTGACTATCAAAATCGTGTGCATCGGCGTGGAGGTTCCAAATCCAGGTTGTGGTTTTTGGGCCTCTCGCCAGGGTACGGTCGAAGTGTCCAGGTTGCCCCCACTTTTCAAAGGAAGTGGGTACCGGATCGGTATCTACCGTGACCTTGGCTTTTGCCTCAGGACCTTTTGTCATGAGGGTTCTCCTCTCTCGACAATAAACTTTAGGGTTTTCCTATTGAGAACAGTGTAATAGAAGAATGGCAAAAGTAGGAGCTTTTGCTTTTCTTTTGATTTTGGTTGATATTCCTATTTATATTGGTTTTGTGAGCAAGCATCAATAGTTGATGATAAGTCTTTGCCTTCTGTTCTGTTAGAGTCGCTTAACAATTATTATAATTAGGCTAATTCTTGATGAAATCTGGGTTCTGAC
>JBCDDV010000714.1:0-2569 GCA_039180145.1 Cyanobacteria bacterium P01_G01_bin.49
AAAATCAAAGGAATGATTGCCACTCATGGTCATGAAGATCATATCGGTGGAATTTCTTACCATTTGAAACAATTTGACATCCCCATCATTTACGGCCCGAAATTAGCGATCGCCTTATTACGGGACAAATTAGAAGAAGCTGGCGTATTAGATAGGACGACCTTACAAAGCGTCAGTCCCAGAGAGACGGTACGAATTAGCCCTTCTTTCTCAGTCGAGTTCATCCGTAATACTCATTCTATTGCTGATAGTTTCACCATTGCTATTCATACCCCTTTAGGCGTTGTTATCCACACCGGAGACTTCAAAGTGGATCATACTCCCATTGATGGGGAACACTTTGATCTACAAAAATTAGCTGAATATGGAGAAAAAGGGGTACACTGCCTACTTAGTGACTCTACTAATGCAGAAGTTCCTGGGTCAACTCCTTCAGAAGGATCTGTGTATCCTAATTTGGATCGCATCATTTCCCAAGCAGAAGGAAGGTTAATGATCACCACCTTTGCCTCTTCTGTGCATCGGGTTAACATTATCCTACAACTTGCCCAAAAACATAACCGTAAAGTAGCAGTGGTTGGGCGCTCCATGTTGAATGTGATTGCTCATGCCCGCACCTTAGGCTATGTTAAATGTCGTGATGACCTGTTTGTTCCCCTCAAAGCAGCCCAAAACTTACCCGATGAAAAAGTCTTAATCTTGACCACGGGATCACAAGGAGAAACCTTAGCGGCCCTTACCCGCATTTCTAGGGGAGATCACCGTCATATTAGAGTCCGTCAAGGAGACACCATTGTCTTTTCAGCTAATCCCATCCCTGGTAATACCATTGCCGTTGTCAACACAATTGATCGTCTGATGATGCAGGGGGCCAAGGTTATTTATGGTCGCCATCATGGTATTCATGTATCCGGACACGGCGCGCAAGAAGACCATAAATTAATGTTAGCTTTAACTCGTCCTAAATTTTTTGTTCCTGTTCACGGGGAACACCGAATGTTAGTGAAACACGCCCAAACTGCTTATAGTATGGGGGTTCCGGCGGAAAATATGGTCATTATCAACAATGGAGACATTGTAGAACTAACTGCCGATAATATTCAGGTTGGAGGAAAAGTCCCTTCAGGTATTGAATTAGTCGATCAAGCAGGTGTCGTTCATGATAACGTCATGCAAGATCGCCAACAATTAGCTCAAGATGGTGTGGTGACAGTAGCGGCCCCCATTAGTTGGGAAGGCACATTATTAGCCCCACCCGAAGTCCATTTACGAGGCGTTGTGAGCAAAGTTGAACCCTCCTTGTTACGTCATCTCATTATTCGGGCCATCGAAAATCTCTTAGAAGATCGCTGGAATGAATTTGCCTCGACAGAACAGAAAATTGAAGTTGACTGGTCATACCTCAAAGAAGAGGTAGAAACTACCTTACAACGACTGGTGAAACGAGAACTACGCAGTCATCCGTTAGTAATATTTATTTTACAAACCCCCGAACAATCCCCTGAACCAAAACGGACAGCAGCTAAAACGTATCGTCGTCGTCGTTCAACGGCATCAGCAGCATCATAAGGGTTTTTATACCCCAGATAATTGTCGAGACGGGTCAAACCCCGTCTTTTTTTATAGAAATTCCCCTTGAAATCATTACTTAACTTTTCTTAATCAAACAGGTTGAGGTTCCCTTAAGCTCGTAAACTGAGGATAGCCATATTTGGTGAGTAAGTTAAGTTGAAACCTTTCGGAAAGATATTATGACAACAACCTCTGATCAGACTCCAAAAGTTCGAGAAATGCAAGAATTAGCGATCGCGATCTCTGCAAAAAATCTCAACCCGACTATGTTGTCACAAGAATTTCTCAAACAAACTGGGATCGTTCCCAGTGATTGGGAATTAGCAAAACAACCTGTTTTGGGCCCAAATTTTTCTCAAGTCGTCTTCCAAAATGGGGTCAGTATTGTTGCTCAACCGCGCACTATCACCATTATGGAGTCCATTGGCACAAAAACCCTGAGTGAACTGAATATTCCTAACATTGCGAGTCAGTATATAGAAAAACTGCCCAATGCAGAGTACCAAAGATTGTCCATTAGTCCCAAAAGTCTAATTCCCTTCCCTGGAAGTAATGATGGGGCAAGAAACTATATTACAAGAACTCTGTTAGCCCCCGGCCCTTGGCAGAACTATGGCAAAGGCTCTGTCCAAGCGGGATTGAACTTACTTTATCAGCTAGATCATTGTCAATTTAGCTTAAGTATTAATGAGGCGAAAATTGCCATGCCAGATCAATCTGTTGTTCCGGCTTTATTATTTGCGGGTAATTTTAATTACGATACAGGTAAAGATAATCCACAAGAAAGATTAGCACAATTAAGGAAAGGAGTTAATAATTGGCAGTCAGATTTAAAGGCTTTTCAAGAAATTGTTAATCAGCGATTTTTAGCACAGCAATCTGAAACTGTATTTCCCACTTCATAAATTTTATCAAGTAACAGGAATCAGCATAAAACCGAAGATGAAGTTAAAAAAGGTTGAAACAAAACGTTAATCATTGACTTGTTTGAACAACT
>JBCDDV010000715.1:0-2562 GCA_039180145.1 Cyanobacteria bacterium P01_G01_bin.49
AATTCGGTATAACACAGTCAATACAGGGGGTAATTATTAAGCAAGAAGAAGAAACTGGTTATGCTTTGCGTGTTGGAGGGTTGGATCGACCTCATACTTTAGAACAATTATGGAATATGGGAAAAGCAAAAATTTTAGATGAATTTGAAAGAGTATTAAAACAATTGCAACTGCCCCTATTTAATATTTTATATGGTGATAAAGAAGGAAATATACTATATATATTTAACGGTTTAATTCCCATTCGTTCTCAAGGAAATTGGAATGATTGGCAAGGAATTGTCTCAGGAGAAACATCAGAAACCCTATGGAAAGATTATCATTCCTATGAAGAATTACCCCGCATTGTTAACCCCGAAACCGGATGGTTGCAAAATACCAATGATCCTCCCTGGACAAGTACCTATCCCCCCGTTTTAAAAGCAGAAGATTTCCCCACTTATTTAACCCCTTCTTCCTTGGGAAATGCCAGTAATATTTTGCGATCGCAGCGTTCAATTCAACTTTTAACAGAGTCAGAAAAACTAAGTTTTGAAGAGGTAATTAATCAAAAGTTTTCCTCAGAATTAGTGATGGCAAACCGTATCATTGATATCCTTACTTCTACCACCAAATCATTAGCAAATCCTATCGGAATTGAAGCAGCAGAAGTCCTAGAAAAATGGGATCGTCAAACGAATGCAGACAGTCGCGGTGCTGTATTATTTACCTTATGGGCTTTAACCTTAGAATCAAAAGGGATTTTCTCTAAACCGTGGAATCCCGAAACCCCTTTGAAAACGCCGTCGGGGTTAGCGGATATTAACACCGCAGTAGCCGTATTAGAAGGCATTGCCGCCCAAGTTAAGCTATTGTATGGGTCATTGGATGTTTCCTGGGGAGAAGTGGTCAGAATGCGCGTTGGCGACCAAGATTTACCCGCTAGTGGTGGCCCAGGAATTTTAGGCAGTTTTCGCGTTTTGAATTTACAAGCAACGGCTGATGAAAAATTTCAGGTTGTCTTTGGGGATAGTTTTATGATGGTTGTAGAATTTTCTAACCCTATTCAGGCAAAAGCTTTAACTGTTTATGGCAATGCCACTCAACCGAATTCCTCTCATGTTGGGGATCAATTACCCTTATATGGTGAAGAAAAAATGCGTCCTGTTTGGCGCGATCGCTCTGAAATTGAACAACATTTAGAATTGAAAGAAGTAATCAAAAATTAAAATTAACTTATGGGTGGCTGAATGGGTAAAGAAGCGATCGCAGGACAATAATAACCAGCAATTTCTTTGGCGATCGCATCGGGACGAGAAATTTTATCTAGGTTACAAAACACGATAACAGTCAGGCGATCGTCGATAAAGCGAGTAATATTGCTAGCAAATCCAACAATTGATCCGTTGTGACCAACAACTTGTTTACTTGGATAATTAACTATTTGCCAACCTAACCCTGCTGTATACCTTTGTTGTTGCCAATGTTCGTTGTGTAGAGGAAAATGAGGTGTCCACATCTTATCTAGAGTAGATTGTTGCAATAAAGTAGGAGAGAATAACTCCTGTTCGTACTTCACCATATCTTCGATACTCGAAAGCTGTCCGCCAGACGAATAAGTTACGGAAGGGCTGTAATAAGGCTTATTAATAAGTTTATCCTTTGGCAAGCGATAACCAGAGGCACGATGGGGTACAATTTCTCTGGGGTTATTCATTTTGGTTGAATTCATGCCTAAAGGTTTAAACAAACGTTCTTGGATCAAATCTGCGTAAGATTGACCTGTTATTTGCTCCAGCATCATGCCTAGTAGATAATAACCCGTGTTGTCATAACCATAATGTTCTCCTGGCCGAAACTTGAGGGGTAAATCTTTAACCAAAGCTAGAATTTCAGCTTTAGATAAATCCAAGGGGGTAATATCCCAGTAGTTTTCTGCCTCTGTATAATCAGGAATTCCTGATTGATGAGACAAAATATGTTCGATCTTGACCAAATACCATGCAGAGGGAAAATTGTCTAGATAATCGGCGATCGCATTATCTAACTTGATAACACCTTCTTCGACTAACATCATCACTACAGTAGCGGTAAATGTTTTACCAACTGAAGCAACTTCATAGACAGTTTTTTCGGTTGCCAGAACGGAATGTTCTAAGTTAGCGATACCATAACCTTTCATCAGTATGGGTTCACCTTCTCTTACCACCGCTACAGATAACCCTGGTATCTGCTTCTGAGTCATTACATCTCGAATATATTCATCAATCATGCTAGTGGGGATTCATTCGCACTCATTATCATACAATACATAAATATTATAATAAAACTTGTTTATGAATTATTCTATACTGAACTGAGTATTAGCTTTTATCGCCAATGTTGCCAGATAAGTTGGTGTATATTTATTTAATGGGGTCGATTCATCGTCCCAATAATCTTCATATAGTTTAGAAATTATAAAACCCGAATTTAATTGTCCACCTATTTGCTGCTCTAGTGTGTGACCAAATTCTAAAGCAATATTCTTTTTAATAAGACTATTTAATTTGTCTTCTTCAATATTCTCTCAATCTGAATAGG
>JBCDDV010000716.1:0-2561 GCA_039180145.1 Cyanobacteria bacterium P01_G01_bin.49
AAAAAAGGTATCAAAGTATTTTACTTAATTAGTTCCATCGTTCAAATCCAACCTCGTAGTCGATAAATGAGCATTCCTAGATATTCTTTAAGCGCAACTGTGGTACGAGAAAGACGATGAGCATCGGGTAATAATCCTAAAATAAACCCCTCAAAATTTCCTTTTTCAGCACTTTCATCTTCTTGAGTTACCCAGTAATCTGTCGGTGCTGCTATAACATTGACTCCCAATTTTTCAAAGATTAAGCAAGCTCTAGGTTGATGAAAAGCAGAAGTTACTAATAATATTCGTTGAATATTTAGTTCGTCTAAAATCTGCTTAACATTCACCGCATTTTGATAGGTATTCAGAGAGTTTGATTCTTGAATAATGTTTGATGAGGGAACCCCCAACATTTGTAATAATTGTGCCATATCTTCAGATTCAGGACGGCTCTGACCTGACCAAGAAATTCTTCCTCCTGAAACAATAATAATTGGAGCTTTGCGATCTCGATAGAGTTTAGCACCATAGAAAAGTCGATCTCCATGCTCATTTACTTCAACCATGGGACGTGGTGGATCAGGGGAATAGGTAGCTCCCCCCAAAATAACGATCGCGTCAGCTTGGGGAATTATTGTTGGAGCTTTTCTTTGATTTTCTAAAGATTCTACTAGAGAAGAACTAACCCAAGCATTACTGAATAGCAACAAAATTATCAAGGACAAAGCAACAGGAAAAGGGGTTAAATTAGGTCGTTTCCAGAATAAAATAAGAGCAATAATCAGGAGTAATGAAGATAAACCTATCGGATAAATTAAAAGTGGTAAAACCTTAGAAAGAAACAAAAAACTCATAAATTCTAGCGCGGTTAAGTTTTCTCAATCATAAGAGAAATTTGGTGACACAGATGATAGCTGCTTCTTATGACTCTTGCAAAAACTGACTCATTTGTTTCTCTGATAAAGGTCGAGGCTCTATTCGTTGAAAATAATCGATTTCTCTTAATTTGGCTTGAGCTAATTTCAGATTGCTGATTTGCATTAGTATCATGTCTTTGTACATCGCATCCTTGGGAGAAATCCGATCAACGAAGAGTTCTCCTAGTTGATTTGAGTTAATTGCAAAGTCTAAATGTTTATTGAATAAATCGCGTTTATTGGGACGAACAGATACTAAATACCAATTCATAAATCAATCCAAATTATGGGTTACTCAAAATTGTTTTTGGTTAAAAAACTGTGCTAGAATCATAGCATAATATCAATGAATTCTCAGCGTTTTTTATTACCCATCAAAAATCTTCGACCAGCGAGATACTATAATTTAAAATCCTCCTTGTAATAGAAGTTTTGAGTTGATGCAAATTCAAACGAGAATAAATACTGAGGTTTCCAGATAGGCGATCGCCAAGAGGTTCCTTAAGACAAAAATCAATAAAATCACTATGAATTATCACACCACTCGTCGCAATTTCTTATTAGCAGGTATGGCTATGGCTGGTAGTATTGCTTGTCATCAGGACAGCAACCTTCAAACTATCCAAAAGGTTTCTGCTGTAGATATTCCACCAATGCCAGAACGAAAACTAGGAAACACCAACTTATCGATTCCCATTTTAGGATTAGGGGGAGCCGGCCAAACTCCCCTATCAAAAAATGGGGCTGAAAAAGCGGCCAGTGCCATGATTGAAGAAGCTTTTCAACTGGGTATTCGTTACTTTGATACGGCTGCTAGTTATGGCCCTAGTGAAGATTACTTAGGAAAAGTGCTTTCTAGTCAGCGTTCCCAGATTATTTTAGTCAGTAAAACAGACAAACGGGACTACGATGGTGCCTGGCGAGAATTAGAGCGTTCTCTACAACGTCTTCAAACCGACTATCTCGATATTTGGCAATTACATCACGTTTCTTTTGATCAAGAATTAGACGAGATTTTTGCAAAAAATGGGGCAATTAAGGCGATAGAAGAAGCGAAAGCCCAAAAAATTATTAAATTCTCAGGCATTACCGGGCATCACGAACCCCAAGTTATTGCTAATGCACTGCAACGTTATCCTTTTGATACAACGTTAATTTCTCTAAATGCGGCAGATCCTCACCATCCTCGTCCGTTTGCTCCCACAGTATTACCCATTGCTCAGTCCAAAAATGTTGGGGTAGTTGCCATGAAAGTTCCTGCCTATGGACGCTTATTAAAACCAGGAATTTTAAAGATGGAACAAGCGATGGGCTATGTCTTATCTCTTGATGGGGTACATAGTTGTATCATTGCCGCAGAAACCATAGAACAGTTACGGAGCAATGTTGCTGTTGCTGCTGCTTACCAACCCCTATCTATTTCAGAGCAAAAAAATATTGAAACCTTAACTTCTGCCGTCTGGGAAGATAATACCTTCTTTCGTCGTTGGACATAATGCCGAGTCTGGTTGTCATAACTAACCTCATATGAAATCCGATTAATTAATTAACGCAAGTATTGGTTTTCGGCCACCAATGGAAACAAGTCAATCCACTAATGAATGCGGGCTGTTTCATTAACACTTTTAAACGGGGAATCAAAGCTTCTTCTAATTCTTCTAT
>JBCDDV010000717.1:0-2556 GCA_039180145.1 Cyanobacteria bacterium P01_G01_bin.49
CCTGACAGTTAATGTACTGATCAGCATGGCATGCCATACTGGCAATTAACGTGGTGCACACATGGAGCCTTTGATGCAAAGGTTAAAAATGATTGGGTAAAGAGTGGCGATCGCTTTATCTTCTCAGCCAAACTACAATAGAAGATGATTCACTCGCTCAAACCCATGAGTATCATCAGTGCGATTCGTTGAAGCTGCGAATCTCTATAAACTAGGAAAGTAGAGGCTTCCAGGGGATAGCGGAGAGAAAACCGCAAGTACTCTGAACTGATAGCTAGATGTGGGTTAAAATCCCACCATCACAGAGATTGATGACTCCTTATCTGACACTACTGACCAGACTCGGAATTCTGGAGGGTAAAGCGTGTACCAGGGCGGAATTAGAGGCAAAACAGATAGCCGCACTACCGCTAATAGGGAGATGTCATCGGGCAAACAGGTTCTAGAAAAGTGTCTTAACTCAGAGCCACAATCTGAACGAGCAGCGCATTCCCTTGCGCCTTACGGCGACGCGGGGTCGCTGCTCAATGTGGACTCCACTACCATTCAATCTCGCAGCATTTTTGATGAGATAGCTGCTTCTCTGAGAAGGTAGTAGGCAAATTGAACCGCCCTAAAGCATCAAACAATCTAGCCATCGGAACGAATAAAAACGCAGCACCAGATTCTAGGGGTCGAAACCTAGATAGGATGGACGAGCATCGGAAACTCTGGCTGCGGGTAGGATGACCCGTAATTGAGTCAAGGATATCAAAGAATGTTCAACTACGGAGGACAGAAATTATGACGCATAGCACAAGCTATAGCGATAATTGGGAATTCGCCGACTGGAAGAAATTTCAGAAGGTTTTATTCCGCCTACAAAGACGAATATTTAAAGCAATTAAAGAAGGAGACAAGGCAAAAGCCAAAAGGCTTCAAAAGCTCGTTCTTTCCTCACATTCAGCAAGAATGCTAGCAATCAGGCAAGTAACCCAACTAAATCAGGGTAAGAGAACGGCAGGGATTGATGGCAAAAAGTCTTTAACCTGTAAGGAACGATTTCAATTAGAGATCACTCTGAAACAAAACACAAAGACTTGGAAACATCAAGGATTACGTGAAATTCCCATCCCCAAAAAGAACGGATCAAAGAGAATCCTTAAAGTCCCAACAATTGCCGATAGAGCGTGGCAATGTCTTGTTAAATACGCTTTAGAACCAGCACACGAAGCTACGTTCCATGCGCAAAGCTACGGGTTCAGACCAGGAAGAAGCACACACGATGCTCAAAAAAGCCTGTTCAACAACCTCAAAAGCTACAGCAATGGAATAAACAAGCGAGTTCTAGAACTCGATATTGAAAAGTGCTTCGACCGCATAAACCACAAGGCAATCCTGGATAGAGTTATTGCTCCTGAGTTTGTTATAGGCGGTGTACGCCGATGTCTCAAGAGTGGCATTAACCCACAATTCCCAAATCAAGGAACACCCCAAGGCGGTGTCGTAAGCCCGCTGTTGGCTAACATTGCTCTCAACGGAGTGGAAAAGATAGGAGAGTACAGGCAGAACGGCAAAACCGTCTCTAAATGTATAAGATATGCGGACGATATGGTTTTTATCCTAAAACCAGAAGACAGTGCTGAAAGGATACTTGCCGAAGTGGAAGAATTCTTAACGGAAAGAGGTATGAACGTTAGTCAAAAGAAGACCAAGGTAACAACCTCGGAAGATGGATTTAACTTTTTAGGATGGAACATTTTCGTCCAAAAGAACAACGGGAAGTTTAGAAGTACTCCCTCTGTGGAAAATTTCAAAGCTTTTCGTTCTAAAGTTAAACACATCGTCAACAACTCTAATTATGGTGCGGAAACAAAAGAGAAAAAGCTCGCCCCCATCGTCAGAGGATGGCGAAATTACCACAAGTATTGCAAAATGGACGGTTCAAGGTTTAGCCTATGGCACTTAGCCAACAGAACATTTCACGTGTTCTTAAAACAAAAGACCATAAATCGATACCAGGCAAAAAAGATGGTAAAAACCGCTTTCCCAAGCGTCAAATACTCAGAGAATAGATTCGTCAATGTCAAAGGAGAGAAATCACCTTTTGATGGAGATATAAACTATTGGTCAAAGAGAAATAGCTTACTTTACGATGGAGTAACAGCAAAGGTACTTAGGAAACAAAGCCATTCATGCAGACATTGTGGGTTGAACTTTCTCGAAGGAGAAAAGGTAGAATTACATCACAATGATGGAAATCACAACAACTGGGAAAAAAAGAATCTTCTTGCTATTCACAGAAGTTGTCACCACTACTTACACATGGGCAAAAGTCGGAAAGACTAAAGATATTCGGGAGCCGTGTGCTGGGAAACCCGCAAGCACGGATCTAACAGAGAGGGGCGAGGCATGATAGCCTCCCTCGACTCTACCAGCTTGTCAACATTGATCAGTACACCTTGGCTGTCTACTATACTTCCTACGACTGTTATAAATTCAGCATCATTGATGACTATGGGGTGGTTTACGAACCCGATGATATTTTTTACACCTGGGAAGCAGCAGAACGTGAAG
>JBCDDV010000718.1:0-2536 GCA_039180145.1 Cyanobacteria bacterium P01_G01_bin.49
TTGGAAGGAAATAAATAACCCTGTGACGGTGGCGTATAGTTTCTCAATTGAGAGCGCAAAACATCATGAATAAATATCTGACGAGTTTTAGCCGTACCGTGTTTGGATGACTTTCTCGTTATCCCTGGAAAAGTGATGAACTCTTTTACTTTCCCATTATTGTGATAAACGTCCGACACTTTTAATTGAACGATTGCCCCCATCCGTTCGCCAGTCCAAAGAGAAACTTCAAATATTAGACGTTGTTCTGGCGTAGCTAATTTCTTTCTCAGTAAAGCGATGGTTTTGGAAGTCCAAATCGCTGCCTTACCGTTGCGATTGTTTTTTGCCATAAATTTAGAACTTCCGAAATTGCGGTCTATTGCCTACAAATTCGGAAGTAGGTAACAAATAGAAAATCATATAATGGACTCAATCCTAACCAGGGCGATAGTTTACGACTACCGTGAAACTTCCTAATCTATGTAGAACTGGAAGTTTTTTTTATTAGTTGAAATTGGGCATAGTAGGAAAAATTAATAATTGGAAAAACCTATATGACCGCCCTAACCACAACTGACATTCCCAATCAAATCAACACTGTAGAACGTCTACTCGCTTGGGCTGGCTTGGCATTGGGATTTATCAATCCCACTAAGGCAATTGTTGAAGCAGCGGGAGAAAACCCAGAACGAGTAATTCAATCTTTTGTCTTACGGGCTGATGATGGTTCGGAAAGATTAATCATTCGCGCGGCATTACCTTTAGACCCCAACTGGCGCAGCAACGATACAGATGCATTTTGGCTAAATGTCACTGACTTAGAAAATGTCGATCTGCCCACGGCCTACACTAACGGATAATGCCAATTAACGGTTCTCAAATAAAGCTGTTGGAGAGCATCTGGCGCAATAGCACCAGTGGTGCGTCAAATGCTCTAACGGAAAGTCAAAAACGATTCACTCAGGGGAACGGCTCTAGTCGCAGTGCAAACAACAAACAATCGACCGTTCCCAACGGCAAAAATTCTCGTAAGACAAAATCCAAACCATCTCGACCAAAGAAAAAAGTTCAGCAACCACAAGCTGACAAAGTACCCAAACGCAAACGTGGTGCGGGAAAAACTAGAGGTACTAGACCAAGGGGAATGAAAGGTTATAACAAACCTTCTACCTCTGCTAATATCTCTAAATTCAATGGTGGCGTTAAAGGAAGTAGAGGGGCAACCATCGCCACCGCTGCAAAGGTAGCAGTTACCACGGGAACATCTAAATTGTCTTTGGGAGGGGCACTAGCTAACAGTTCATTCCTAGCAGGTGCTAATTCAGTACCTCATTTGCTGTTGTTTACGGCTAACTTTGTTGTTTGGAAAGATAACCTTAAGAAAATAGCCAATATCTATCGCGGTGGTTCTGACTTTACCCTTGATTTTATTCCCCGCACCCAACGAGTAGTCAGCGAAGCTATCCCACCGTTTGAGGGAGGTCAAGACCCAAATAGAATCTATAACATGAAATACCATAGTAGTTCGGGTATCTTTTACAAAAGTCAGCCCGCTGCTATATCTTCTCCTATTCAAGCTGTGAGCCTCAATGTAATTGGATATGGGGAAATAGTAAACGGTGAATACTCAGGAGAAAGACGACCTATCTCGGTTAATGTCATCGATGGCACTGGGGAGTTAAAAAACTGGCTTTATATTACGGGGGCAACCTACTTTAAAGTGCTTGGCTTTTATCCTAGTGACGGGCAGCCAGACACAGGGGGCGATCCTCCTGGGGGCATTGCGGAGGTAACTACATCTGAAGGAGTTTCCAATGATGCGATCGGCACTGTTGAACCAACAGATAGACCTTCTAAACCCAAACCGCCTAAGAAGGTTACGGTGAGTAATTCAGCTAAAGCCACTGGTACGCAAGATACAAGTGAAGCCACTAGCACAGAAAATGTTGAATCTAACTCCAAGGTCGAACCCGTACCCGAAACCGTACCCGAAATAGAGCCTCTGCCCACTGATAACACCGACACTCAGCCTAAAAGCCCGACCGATAGCCCAGTGGTAGAGACAACGGATAAAACTATCCCTGCTACTAACAAAAAGCCCAAAACCAACACCAAAACTACTTACTATCCCGACTCGCTACCGTTTACCCTGCCAGGTACGCAGTTAATACGCAATACAGCCACGGGAGTAAATACCAGAGTTACTCGCAGGTATGGAGCGAATAAAGTTCCTGAAGGGGCAACGGAGGTCACGACTTCTCTACCTCCTGTTATTCCGCCAGCCATTCCCAAACCCGCACTAACCCAAAAGTTTGAAAGTCCTGCCGAATCGCCCAAAGTTACACCAGTCAACAAGTGTAAAAAAGGCTGTGGTGGTGCTAGTGATGGTAATTCTAGTCCCGAAGTGAAGGACGGGGTAAATCAGATCAATACTCTGTTGCAAGGACTCGACCTTGGTTTGCTGACTAAAATCGACACCACAACTACGGCAACTAAAAACGCTGTGACTCATGCCAGTTATGGTCTAGAAGCCGTACAGAATTTTGCTCAAAAA
>JBCDDV010000719.1:0-2527 GCA_039180145.1 Cyanobacteria bacterium P01_G01_bin.49
AACTTTTGTTGTTTAGATAACGTTATTAATCGTCGAACTGCTTGAAATAAAATAACCGCCACAAGACTACTCAATAGTAGGGTTCCTGGGATACCAATTTCTGCCAGTAACATGATAAATAAATTATGGGGATGACCCATCCAAACATTCATTTCAATCTGATAAATCGGAGTAAAATTACGCAGTCCCCAACCCAACCAAGGACGCTGTAACATCATGTCCCAAGCAACACCCCATTGAGTCGTACGTAATGCCGTTACATAGCGATCATCGTACAAATCATCCGTCAATCTTGCCCAAAAATAATTAGGGACAATTTGGCGCATTATTTCTTGCCCAAAAGGCACCCAAGCCGCCCAAAAAACCGCCCCGATCGCTATGATTACACCAGCAATAACCCAATACCAACGTAAGTATAAAGCAAACGCCATTAACCCTAATAAAGCAAGTCCCCAAGCACTACGAGAATTTGTTAAAATAAGGCCAATTCCATTCCCTAAAATACCCAGAATCAAAATCATTAATTGATAGCTGATTAAACGGCTTCTTTTAACTTGCCAACGGCGGAAAGTATCTATCCCTAACCCAATCGATAGGGTAAAAGTAATCAGTAAATAAAAAGCTAAGATATTCGCATACATTAACAACGAAGACATCCGCCCATCAGGGTTTCCATAAGCCACTAAATTAATGCCAATTGCTCGTAAAAATAAGGGGGTTTCCCATCCCCCTACTAATTGCATGAACCCCAAAAAACATAGGGGAATAGAGGTTAAAACTAACCACCATGCGAGTTGATATAAACGGAAAAAGCAATTAAAAAAGAAGGGAAACGATGCTAACAATAAAAAACTGGGAATGAAATTGGGTAACCCTTGTAAACTTAGGATAGGTTGATAGGCAAAAACAGAAGTGAGAATGAGCCAAATACTTAAAATTCCTAATACCCAATTGAAACGATGGGCGATAATTTGATAATATCTTTGTTTCCACAATCCAAACAGGGCAAAAACTAAAGCGGTTGCTCCAAAATTGGTGGAGAAAGGTAGGAGAAATATACCAAACTTAAGGCATTTTCCCGCCCATTTTAGATTGGTTGCGTTTAATTTAAACTTCACTATTAAGCTGTTTTATATTTAGACTTGATAGGTAAGGGTTGGGTTCATAATTTCTAAAAATTTTACCCGATGTTGTATTTTTATTAGTCTCATCATCGGCTTAAGCAGGTTCCCAGCATTCGGTACGAGTTAAACGAATTTGCGCTAAAGCAAAGATGACTGGGATAATCCGACCGTAATTAGTAGCGATCGCTCGCCATCCCAAATCGGCCAAAAACCAACCCCATAATACCGGCCCCACGAACGCTAAAACCCCTCTTACTGTACCATAACGAGCAGCCGTCATCGCCATTCCTCGTCTTGCACTGTTAACAGCTAATTGATTGGCAACAGCCGTTCCTCCCTTGAGCAAAGCTTGCTGTGCAACTTGATAGCGAGTGAAGTAGATAGCGAATTGTTGAGCAATTTGTTTGAGCAACCAAGGTTTAACAATGGAACTCACAGCAAAAGCACTGCTACCTTTGAGAAGAAGATTAACAGGATTATGCTGTAGCTGAACAGGTAAAGCATCAGGGGTATTGGACTTGGCTAGGGAAGTTTGTATTTGCGCCATCATGCTATTTTGTTCAGCAGTGGGAAGCTTTTTCCAGGCTTTTCCCACCAAATTGAGAAAAATTTCTGCTTCAATATCCGTTGTGGACATTTGATTTGAATGGGGAATCTTGAGGTAGTGACAAACACGGATCAGAGTTTGACGGTAACTAAACCTTTGCGTCTTTCGTTGCAACACCGTCAACCCATCAGAAGCGAGAAACCGAAAGCGTTGTTCTATGGCATCTAACCAAGTATCCCAGTCTTGACTCTGTATTTCAAGAGGATCAGGAGTTTGTAAATAATCAAGAGGGTTAAATTTACGGCAGAAGAGAATTTGCGTTAGGTTCTTTAACTCATCTTCTGTTGCGAGTTCTAATACTGATCTCAGTTCGTCCAACGTTTTGCCCTCCAAAAAGGGTATATGAAATTAAATACCCACCTATTTTAATACTAGCGTCGAGTTTATGTCTTTTTCATCTGGAGAGACTTACCCAAAAAATCCTGAGCGTACTATTTTTGTACTGTTTTTTGAGTGACTGGGATTTTTGGTACAAAAGCGGATGCGTGCATTGCATTCGCACTTGCGGAGCAAGACCGCGCCGGAGCGAAGCGAGGAACCCCGCGCCGCCGGACTCGAAGAGGGACGGAGTCTAGGGCGCAAGGGAACGCGCACCAAGAAGTAGTACCATCTCAAAAAATTTGACTTAAATCTAAAATGAACCCAGGCAAAATATCTTCTCCTGATAAGGTTTGAGGATTACTTAAAATTTCTATAGGTTGTCCAACTTTATAGATTTCAACAGTTTTGGCTGAAGGCTCAATCAACCATCCCAATTTAACACCATTATCCAAATATTCTCGCATTTTAGCTTGTA
>JBCDDV010000720.1:0-2526 GCA_039180145.1 Cyanobacteria bacterium P01_G01_bin.49
AAGATTTTATCCTGAATCTCCGCAGGTATACCAGCCCCATAATCTGTGATTGCTACCAAAATATTTGGATTTTTCTGACTAACCTCAATCTCAATTTTTCCCTTTCCATCCATCGCTTGAATGCCATTGTGAATTAAGTTTGTCCACACTTGCACCAGTTCATCTGGATAGCATAGAATTTCTGGAATCTCTTGATAATGACGAATTACTCCTACTCCCTTTTTCAAATAGTTGTGATACAACTCCAACACGGTTTCAATACCCTCAGTAATCACAGCTGATTGTTTTTCCCCACTTTGGTCGTAACGGGCGTAACTCTTGAGGGCAAAGACAATTTTTGAGGCTCTTTCCACAGCGTTGTTAATGTTTTGACTGTTGGTGTGGAGGCGGGCAATATCGTAGGCAACTTGCACAATTTCCTTTGCTTGAGCAGTTTGCAACAAAGATATTTGAGATGCAAAACTATCATGTAATCCTCCTTCAGTTATTAGGTGAGCTAATTGTTTGGCATTGGTAATGTTGTGAGATTCAAGTTGTTTGGTAACAGTACGTTTAATTTGACGTTTTTCTCTGGTACTGAGACTGGTTTGGTTATTCAGGGCAAGTTGTAGGAAAGTGAAAAAGTCTGTTTGTTGTGGTGGGTTGAGCAGGGGTAATAGTTGAGGAAGTTGAGATAAGGATGCTTGGAGGGCTTTATCGGTGTTACCGATGGCGGCACGAATGGCTCCCAGGGGTGTGTTAATTTCATGGGCAATGCCGGCCACCAGTTGTCCGAGGGCTGCCATTTTTTCTGATTGAATTAGTTCATTTTGGGTTGTTTTGAGAGTATCAAGAGTATTTTTCAATTCCTGAGTGCGCGAAGCAACTTGATTTTCTAAGGTTTGGTTGTAGTCTTCCAGAATCTTCTGAGCTTGCTTGCGATCGCTGATATCTTGGAAAGCTGCAATAGCATAGGAAATCTTGCCTGTCTCATCAAAAATTGGTGTACTGGAAACTTCTAAGGGGATTATCTTATCCGATCGGTGAAGTTCTAAATCATCTGCTTTGGCAGTTTCACCAGCCAGGGAACGCCATATTGGCAGTCGCTCGGTGGGGTATAATTCCTGGGTATCGGCACGATAAACTTGATATGCTTCTGCAATTTTTTCGGTTTTGCCTTCGGATGAAATGTTGATACCTAATAATTTTTGTCCTGTCTGGTTAACATAGTGGAGTTCTCCAGTAGTCGTGTGGACAGCTACACCCACAGGCATGGCTTCTAGGTATTGAGTCAGCCGTCGTTCGCTTTCTTTAACCTCAGCATAGAGTTTGGCATTAGCAATCGCGATCGCAGCTTGTCCCGACAATAGTTGTATAACTTCCAACCTATCTGGAGTAAAAGCTCCTGCGGTGAGATTATTTTCTAGATAAACAATACCACTGAGTTGACCTTGATTAATTAGTGGCGCACACAAAATTGATTTGGTTTGATGAGTTTTGATGTATGAGTCATTAGTAAATTTGCCCTGTTGTGTGGCATCATTCTCAACAATAGTTTCTCTAGTACGGGTGACATAGTTGACAACCGATCTAGGTAGATGTTGGTCAATAGAAATTGACTGTAAAACTGTGACATTATCAACATCCACTTCTCCAGAGGCTTCAATAAACCATTCTCCTGCTCTGTCTAAAATGAGAAAGCCTGTTTGCGCCCCAGCATTTTCGATCAGAATTTTCATCAAGTTGGCGAGTAATTTATCCAGTACAATTTCGCCGGAAATGATTTGAGAAGCTTTCATTACGGTGGCGAAGTCCAAGGCTTCACCTGACTGATTGTTATTAGTATATCTAGTAGTTGCAGCGAAAGTGGAGGTAATGCTTTTAGTTGGAAATGATTTAGGCCGTAGTTGGGGGTATTTCGCTTCTAAGTCCTCGACTTTTGCCTTTGCTCCCCAGCGACTATAAGCATAGTGTGCTTCTTTCATATAAGTTTGGGCGAACTTGTCCATACCACGCTCTAGATAAAACTTAGCAGCTAATTCATAAGCCAAGGCTTCTTCTTGGACAAATTCGTTTTCGTTAGATCCGGCAATGGCTTTTTCATAAAACTCTTCAGCTTCAAGGACTTGACCTAAAACTCGTGCTTTTTCTGCCTCAACTAGATGGAATTTATGCAAATGATTCATTGGAGCGTGATGTGCCCATCGACCCATCTTTTCTTGATTCTTATTTACTCGCTCAAGTAAAGCTTCTTGCTCGGAGTTTGAAATATCTGAAAAAACAGCTAGATGCGCCAGAGAATCATAAAAATTAAAAGGAGATTCAACAATCATTCCTTTGACTCCATCCAAATATTCCTCTGCTGCTACAGCATTTTTTACCGCTTGGTGCTTTTCTCCAAACAGATAGCACAATATCAGTTTATGTAGATAAAAGAAATGAAGTCTGCTTATATCATGATCTGATAAAGATGTTTCCTCGTTGAATGCATCACCAATTAAAGATAGAGGATTTTTAGATCGACCTAATAAATTCAGGACTGCTTGC
>JBCDDV010000721.1:0-2521 GCA_039180145.1 Cyanobacteria bacterium P01_G01_bin.49
TAACCGAGTAGTATTGATATGTATGTAAGGAAACTTTTTTAATAGTGGCGATCACAAATTGATCAGAAAAGTAGGTAATTCTAATAAAAATTGCATTTGAGCTTCTCTGAGTTTAGCCGTTGGACGAGCTTTTTGAATGAGTTGAATGGCAGTTTCAGGATTTTCTCCTTTAGCAATTAGATAGGAAGCTAACAGAGTTCCTGTTCTGCGATTTCCACTGGTACAATGAACAATCACTGATTTATTTTTCTCTAACAAGGGATCGGTGAAGTCAAGGAATTGTTGAACTTGTTCAACGGTAGGAGGTTTTCCTCCTGTAATAGGCAACCATAAAGCAGAAAATCCAGCTTCTCGATATTCTTGTATCCCAGAAGGTTCATCCATGACCGAAACAATTCCTCTGATTCGAGCTTGATAAAGTTGGGACAAATCTGCAAGAGAAGGACGGTGCATTCCTGCTAATTTTTCCGGGATCACCCACCAGAGATAATCGGGATAAAACTTCATAGTTTTCCTAATTGTTAACTCAGTTTACTAATTAAAGTTTCTACCCTTTCTTTGATTTCATCTCTTACGCGATGAAAGGTTTCTATCGGTTGTCCATCAGGATCATCTAATTCCCAATCTTCAAAAATATTCCTTAATACCCAATCTTGAGGTAAGTTAACACCACACCCACATAAAGAAATAACAGCATCATAATTCTCTGCCTTAAAATCACTCAAAGGCTCAGAAATTTGATCGGTGATATTAATGTCAATTTCCTCCATAACTTGAATAGCAATGGGATGAACTCGACTTGCTTCTAAACCAGAACTGGTGACCTCAATTTTGTCTTTTCCTAACGTTTTGGCAAATCCTTCTGCCATTTGGGAACGACAGGAATTGCGCTTACAAACAAACATCACTTTTTTCATGATTTTTTCTCTAATTTAAGTTGTTTTTCTTTTCGTTCACTATAACGATCTGTTAAATAGTCAACTTTGTCTCGTAATAGTAATGTAAACTTATAAAGTTCCTCCATTACATCAACTACTCTGTCGCGATAAGCTGAGTTTTTCATAGTTCCATCTTCATGAAATTCTTGGTAGGCCTTGGCAACAGAAGATTGATTAGGAATGGTAAACATTCGCATCCATCGACCTAAAATTCGTAGGGTATTTACTGCATTAAAAGACTGAGATCCCCCACTCACTTGCATTACTGCTAAAGTTTTTCCTTGGGTGGGACGGACAGACCCAATATTTAAGGGTATCCAATCAATTTGATTCTTTAAAATTCCGGTAACATTGCCGTGCATTTCTGGAGATGTCCAGACTTGTCCTTCTGACCATTGACTCAGTTTTCGTAATGTTTGAACTTCGGGATGAGATTCATCGACTTGTCCTCTTAGGGGCAATTTATGGGGATGAAAAAACCTGACTTCTGCTCCCATTTCTTCAAGAATTTTAGCTGCTTCTTCAGCAAGTAAGCGACTATAAGAACGTTCCCTTAATGAACCATACAGAAACAAAATACGGGGAGGATGATCAAAATCGGTCATAATTTTTTGAAGTAATTCCTATTTTCAAGAATTAATACAACGAGGATCAAGTAAGGTGGCTTTTTCAGGATCTCGTGGGAACCAAACAGCCGTTTTTTTACAGACTTCAACTAACATTAACATCACGGGAACTTCAATTAAAACACCGACAACGGTTGCTAATGCTGCACCAGAATTGAGTCCAAATAACATGACTGCTGTGGCGATCGCCACTTCAAAGTGATTACTAGCACCAATTAAAGCAGCCGGGGCAGCATCTTCGTAGGCTAAGCTTAACTTTAAACTAGCGACATAGGCGATTAAAAAGATGAAATTAGTTTGAATAAATAAGGGAACAGCAATTAAGAGAATATGAAGAGGATTATTAACAATTAATTCTCCTTTAAAGGCAAAGAGTAAAATTAATGTTAACAATAAAGCTGCGATAGAAATAGGACTAAGATACTGCAAAAATCTACGCTCAAACCACTCCTTCCCTTTATGTTTCAAAATCCAATAACGGCTATAAATTCCAGCCGCTAAGGGTAACCCAACATAAATTAGCACTGAGAACACAATGGTTTGCCACGGAACGACTAAGTTATTAGCTGATAGTAGCCATTTTCCTAATGGCGCATAAAGAAACAACATGGCTAAAGAATTAACCGCAACCATTACCAAAGTATGCCCTTGATTACTATAGGAAAGATAACCCCACATCAGTACCATAGCAGTACAAGGAGCAATGCCTAACAAAATACATCCGGCAATATAAGAGTTCGCTAAGGTAACTTCTGTGCCGCGAATTACTTCAGTAGAGTTTAATAATGGCAGGAATAACCATCCTAAGAAGAATTGAGCAAATGCCACCATTGTAAAGGGTTTAATTAACCAATTAATTACCAAAGTTAAAATAACAGGTTTAGGGGCTTTTACTGCTTGAACTGCTTGAGAAAAATCAATTTTCACCATGATGGGATACATCATGAAAAATAAACA
>JBCDDV010000722.1:0-2520 GCA_039180145.1 Cyanobacteria bacterium P01_G01_bin.49
AATTTTTGCAGCAGAAAGCGATAAATTATTTTCCCGATTTTGAGAACGTCCTGTGACAATAACTTTTGCCTGGGTATAATTTAGAAGATCTTGAGCAATACTATTTCCAATTCTTCCTTTTCCTCCTAAAATTAAAACAGTTGGTAAAACGCTCATCAAATCTCACCTGGTTATCATTATCTTAAAAAGAGTTTCGCTAAAAGCAACAAAAAAGATTAAAATACTAGAAAAATAGTTATCTTTAACTAAATTAACCAATGAATATCCTAACCAATCTTTTTTCTCCTGCCAATAAAATTCAAAATAAACCCAAAAAACAATCATTAACAGGACTTCCTCTCCCCAAAAAAAGTCGTCGCGGTATCCAAATTAAATCTTCTCAAGAAATTGAAATTATGCGTCAATCTGCTTGGATTGTAGCCACTGTTCTCAAAGAAATTGCAGCAATAGCCAAACCGGGAATGACAACGGGAGACCTTGATACTTACGCAGAACAGAGAATCAGAGAAATGGGAGCAAAACCAAGTTTTAAGGGATATTATGGGTTTCCTGGTTCAATTTGTGCAAGCATTAACCAAGAAGTGGTTCATGGCATTCCTAATCATAAAAGAAAAATTCGCCGAGGGGATGTTTTAAAAGTTGATACTGGAGCTTACTATCAAGGATATCACGGAGATTCTTGTATTACCATTGCAGTAGATAAAGTCTCGAATCAAACCTCCCGTTTAATTCAAGCAGCAGAAGAAGCACTGTATGCTGGAATCGCACAAGTGAAAGCAGGAAATTATCTCTTGGATATTGCTGGAGCCATTGAAGATGTTGTTAAAAAATATGGCTATAGTGTAGTAGAAGATTACACTGGCCATGGAGTGGGTCAAAGCCTCCATGAAGAGCCATCCGTGTTTAATTACCGTACTAGAGAATTACCCAACATTAAATTAAAATCTGGGATGACTTTAGCTATCGAACCCATTGTTAATCAAGGGTCGAAATATACCAGAACTCTGCGCGATCGCTGGACAGTTGTGACCATAGATAATTCTCTCTCCGCTCAGTTTGAACATACCGTATTAGTCACAGCAACCGGATACGAAATCTTGACCGATAGAACCCAAGTTAACGAGAATTAACTAGGAGATCAAGATTCATCAAGCAGATTAGATTTCCACATTAAATCATAAGATAATAATAATCCCAGATTTATCAAATTGAGACATTTCGAGTAGCAAGGCAGAGACGATATTCAACCTATGACCAAAGTCCTTAACCAACTAGAACAAAAATGGCAAACTCGTTTAGAACAAGAGGGAACCGATCTAACTTCAGAAACGAGAACAAGCATCATTAGTTGGTTATTGGGAGAAAATAAGGATCAATGGGAAACCCTTGCACCAGAAAAACGAGTCCTTGCTCAACAAGGCATGGACTACCGCTATCGTATTCTACAACAGCGATATTTAGGCAAAAGTCCTACCCTTGCTTATCGCAATCTGATGAAACGTCTAGGGTCAGTGACAGTCTTACGGAATAAAATTAAAACTTGGGTATCTTTGAGCCGCGATCGCCAACGAATGGTAACCGATGTCTTACAAGAAGTTATTCAAGAAATGCTCAACAGCGATCGCTACATTCAAACTCAAATTGCTTGGATCACGCAATGTACCACAGATGAAAGACTCAGAAATAGTTTATTAATTACCACCATCGAAGAATATTGCTTACGTCCCATCCGCAATCAACCCCTCTTAGTGTATCGTTTTGTTAACTATTTACGTCGTTCCCAGAAAGGGGGAATGACCCAAGTTCCTCAAAAACAAAAGATTCGCATGATTTCTGAAGAAATTAGCGTTGATGAGGGAGAAAACTCTGTTAGTTTACTAGACTATCAAGCAGTTACCAACTATGAAGAACAAGAACAATGGGAAGAGAAGCAACTAATTCGTCAAAGAGTGCAAGCTGAATTTGAAAACCATTTGAGTACAAAAGTGGGGCCAGAAGCCGTTGCCTGGCTAAAATTATATTTACAAGGACATACCCAAGAAGCGATCGCTCAACAATTAAAGATTCCCATCAAAAGTATTTATCGCCTACGAGAAAAAGTCGGCTATCATGCTATACAAGTCTTTGCTTTAAAAGGAAATGCTGAATTAGTTGCCAACTGGCTAGAAATCTCACCCCAGGAACATAATTTAGGATTAACTCCTCAACAGTGGGAAATATTTTGGGCGAAATTGACTCCCCAACAACAGGAAATTTTGAATCGTTTAAAAGACAATCAATCTTTAGAAGACATTGGCAAATTAATGAATTTAAAGAAGACTCAAGTGATGAATCAATGGCGAACAGTATATTTGAACGCACAATCATTACGAACTTAAGAAGACAAGGGGTAAACCCAAAACATGGCTTACCCCTACATTTAATCTTAACCTTTAGGTCAAGAACTAAAGATATTTTTCTAAGGTATTAGCGAGAGTGGTTTTAGGAACGGCTCCAACAACCATATCTACCCGTTGACCT
>JBCDDV010000723.1:0-2519 GCA_039180145.1 Cyanobacteria bacterium P01_G01_bin.49
ACCATCACGGCCCTGAATTTACCTCATTATGGCAAGCCGTTCCCTTAATTGCTGTTACTGATTTAGCCTTTTCTCTCGATAGTGTTACCACTGCGATCGCCCTCACTGACGAAATTTGGTTAATTTTAGTTGGAGGAACGATTGGGGTGATTACCCTGAGATTTTTAGCAGAATTATTTATTCGTTGGTTAAAAGAATACACTTATCTCGAAGATGCTGGGTTTATTACTGTCGGTTTCGTCGGATTAAGATTATTAGTGCGTGTCATTAACCCTGAGTGGGTTCCCCCAGAATGGCTAATGATTAGTGCGATCGCTTTGTTGTTTGTTTGGGGTTTTTCTAAACGAAATCCAGATGTCTTGGAAGAGGTGGAAATTTCCCTAGACACTTCCGAAAATCAGCTTAACAAAAAACCTGAAAAAATTTCTTCCTGAATGTCATCTATAACAGTAGGGTGAACATTGCCCACCCTACTTTATCTAATCTTTTCTGTTACTCATATAGCCAAGGATTGCTAGTGGGTTGCCAGCTAATTAATTCCTTTTCATTGAACCATAAACTAATCTCTCGTTGAGCAGTTTCAATGGCATCAGAACCATGAATCAGGTTCCGTCCAATGCTCACCCCATAATCTCCACGAATTGTCCCTGGAGCCGCTGTCAGGGGGTTTGTCGCTCCGATTAGGTTTCGAGCAGCAGCCACTACCCCTTCTCCTTCCCAAACCGTAGCAACGACGGGGGAAGAACAAATAAACTCAACCAAACTCCCAAAAAAAGGACGTTCTTTATGAACATCATAATGCTCTTCGGCTAATTCTTTAGAGACTTGCATGAGCTTAAGTCCGACTAATGTAAAGCCTTTTGTTTCAAAACGACGAATGACTTCACCCGCTAATCCCCGTTGTACTCCATCGGGTTTAACCATGACAAATGTGCGTTCCAAAGCGAACTCCTTTGTGCTGTAACAAACAAAGGGAATTTTTATCCCTTCAAGATTTTACCTTCAATGTTGCAAAAAGACTTAGGTTTGTTGCTTCATCCAAGTAATACATTGTTGCATTTGTTGTTTCATTGTTTGGCGATCGCTATGATAACGACGACCATGGCCAGGTAATACCCATTCAAAGGAATAATTAGCTAATTTTTCCATCGAAATAATTTGTTTTGACCAGTCATACCAACAGAAACGATGGAACCCTTTGAGATGATTTAAGTCAGGTGACCAGGCTAAATGATCTCCTGAGAAAAGATACTTTTGCTGATGTAAAAGGACGGTATGGCCTTTGGTATGGCCAGGAACAGGAATAATGATTAGATCCGTGGCAAATTCCAGGGGATTATTCCCTGAGATTTGAATTTCTACGCCTTTGGTTTTCTCAGTTATATCATCAATATGAAGAATTCTTTCACAACCAAAATGTTGGGTAAATTTTTCATGATCAGCCACATCATCTTTATGGGTTAGGTAAAGATATTGAATGCCTCCCATTGCTTCTAATTGTTTGACTAATGGGGGAGAAAATCGAGGAGAATCAACTAAAATGTTGCCTTGAAGTCGTTGAATGAAGTAACTAGCTGCGCCAAAGGACTTTTCTGAATGATAGCCACAATGGTAGATATTTTCGTTAACTAATAGGGGAAAATTTTGTTGAATTGCCTTAATATTCTCAGGTTTATTCACTGTCCCAATAGATGCAGTAGGACAGGAAAGAAGAGCTTGAAATGCTGCTAACTCTTCTGTTTTATTCGTGTTAGTGGGTTGATGATAAACTGCTGATTGATTATCATCTCGACGAAAGACTTTTGGGGCCATCCAGCGACAAGTATCACAGTCAATACAGGTTGTATCGACATAGAAATTTCCCTCTGTGTTTTGAGGACGACGCTTTTGTAATGTAGCCATAATCTTGAGGTTTTTTTTGCTTCTTATCTATCTATACTAACAGCAACTTCTTTTTCTTCAGATAGAGAAGATTGAATAACATAGGGAAGACAAGCTCCTTTTAACCCATTTTTAATTCGCTCTAGGGTTTTATCAAATACAACGAATAAAGGATGAACTTTATCCGATCCTTCACTAAACATATGTGCTTCTTGAGGAGGCATTAACCATTCATAATCTTTACTCAAATGGATCTGAGTTTGTCGCCAACGAGTTAATAAATGAGAAAAATCTTCGTGGGGACGGTGAATAAAAACCATAATTTCTGACCCTAATTTAATCTTCCATTCAGGGTCACACATAATAATAGCCAAATCACAAGGTAGATGAATAGTTTCTTGACTATTCGGAGAATTTAGGCGACTTTCATTTAAAGGTAACGGTTGACGAACTTTGACAACAGGGAGAGGAATGGTAATTAAACTATCATCAGGACGGCGTAAACTAGGAACCATCTCTAAATAAGACCGATACAATTTCAATAGAGAGATTGCTCCTTTGCGATCGCTATATTCACATAAAAGGGTTTCATAATCTGACAGTTTAATAGACATAGTAAAATTAAGATTGAAGATCAA
>JBCDDV010000724.1:0-2515 GCA_039180145.1 Cyanobacteria bacterium P01_G01_bin.49
TACTACACACTTTTTTTGTTGTTACACTATCCAAAATATTTAAAAATTTAAACTTATTTTATTAATTTTTTCTTTTTTTAAAAACACACGCGACTCTGAAAACTTCCCGTTTATTACTGTGTGATTTAACCGCAAGAACTCTAAAATTGGGGCTGTCTTTACTGGGCATTTCTGTCTTAGAAAGGATGTAATCTGAGTTCGGTCTAAGGAATGGAAGCGTTTAGGAGTGTAGGAGTTCAGTTGATGGTTGATGGGTCGCTAAGCGCGTTTTCAACATTATTGTTCGTTGTCTCCATCCCGTTCCAATGTTCAGCGAAACCTGCTCAGAAGCTTCTTGCCTCCCCGTTTGGAAAAATCCTCACTCCGAACTCCTAACTCTGAACTAGGTTATTCCCATTCAATAGTTCCTGGGGGTTTAGAGGTAATATCGTAGACCACACGGTTTACCCCCTTCACTTCATTAACAATGCGGTTAGAAAGGGTTTCTAGCAGGTCATAAGGAACTTTAGCCCAGTCGGCTGTCATCCCATCTTCACTGGTAATCAACCGTAACACAATTGGATGGGCATAGGTGCGTTGATCTCCCATAACTCCCACACTGCGAATGGGTAACAACACCGCAAATGCTTGCCAAAAATCATGATAAATTCCCTGCTTACCAATTTCATCCCGCACGATGAAATCTGCGTCCCTGAGAATATTTAGCCGTTCTGAGGTAACTTCTCCTATGATCCGAATGGCTAAACCAGGGCCAGGAAAGGGATGACGACGGACAATTTCTTCGGGTAAACCAATGGCCCGGGCGACTTTTCGGACTTCATCTTTAAAAAGCTTCCGTAAGGGTTCGACTAGCTTAAATCGTAGATTTTTCGGGAGTCCCCCCACATTGTGATGACTTTTGATTTTAACAGCGATCCTTTCCCCTGTTTTGGGGTCAACATTAGTATCAGCAGACTCGATCACATCAGGATAAAGGGTTCCTTGGGCCAAGTAGTCGAAGGGGCCAAGACGTTTGGACTCCTGTTCAAAGACTTGAATAAATTCATGACCAATGAGACGGCGTTTCTTTTCAGGATCGGTGACTCCTTCTAGTTGCTTTAAAAAGCTTTCGCGCGCGTTGACATATTCTACAGAAATATGAAACTGACGGTTGAAAATGTCCATCAAGCGTTCTGGTTCTCCTTTTCGCATGAACCCTTGATCGATAAACATACAGGTCAAATTGTCACCAATGGCCTGATGTAACAAGAAGGCTAACGTGGAGGAATCTACCCCTCCAGACAAGGCTAATAATACTTTTTTGTCCCCTACCTTAGTGCGAATTTCTCGGATGGTTTCGTCGACAAACGCTTCTGTTGTCCAGGTGGGTTCACATTGACAAATATGGTAAACAAAATTACGCATCAAAGCAATGCCACCAACGGAGTGAACTACTTCAGGATGAAATTGCACCCCAAATAGTTTCTTTTCATGGTGAGCGATCGCCGCACATAAGGTATTCTCAGTATGAGCTAAAATTGCAAAATTTTCTGGGAGACGGGTACAAGAGTCCCCATGACTCATCCACATGGTAGAACCATCTTCGACATTGGTGAGTAAGTCAGTGGGATCATCGATCTGGAGAGATGCTTTTCCGTATTCCCCCCGTTTAGCTTTTTCGACTTTGCCTCCGAGTTGCCTCACCATCAACTGCATGCCATAACAAACCCCTAAAATGGGAATACCCAGTTGCCAAATTTCAGGGTCACATTGGGGAGCATGATCATCATAAACTGAGTTAGGGCCACCAGATAAAATAATGCCTTTTGGGTTAATTTGACGCAATTTCTCAGCATCAGTCCGATAAGATAGCACTTCTGAGTAAACTTGAGTTTCTCGAATACGGCGAGCAATTAGTTCTGAGTATTGCGAACCAAAGTCAAGAATGATGATTATTTGACCTTTTAGACTCTTATCGAGGGAAGTTGTCGGTAAAGTCTCTGTGTTTTTAGGAATGGAAGGCGTTTGTGTAGTCACGTTTTAACAATTGGAGCAGATAGGGACTGAATACATAAAACTTCGCTAAAATAAAAACCGACTCAAAGTATATCTTCTATTCAAGTTTATTGTGGAATAGAGAGATGATTGGTTGAAAATTTACGATTAAATATTCCTACGATTATAGCATTATCTTTTGATCAGATTATAAATGAATGTTATCCTGAGAAATCCCGCACAAAAAATGATCTGAAGTCTCAACGTCAAATAGCCATTCATTGATGATTTTTAAGATTTACTTAACTTTTGCTTTTTCTACCATTATTTTGACATCAGGTCATCTGAGCTAGAATTTCGGTGATTATAGGGTTCTGAGATTTCTTCATCTTCAGGGTTATCCGTCATTAATCGAAGGACTCATCTTGATTAATTACTATTTGTTAGTCATAGTAATTGTCATCTAGATCATTCTATATTTTTCCCTTTATTTCTATCTAAAGCAATAGTGGCAATCCTAGCAATTTACTCCTTTTTGGGA
>JBCDDV010000725.1:0-2511 GCA_039180145.1 Cyanobacteria bacterium P01_G01_bin.49
CCTCTCTTCACATCCCCTCCCTTGCATCCTCACTTCTCCCTGTTCCCGACTTTCTACCATTAATCACTCATAAGTTAACTCAAGCTAATCTATACACAGGAATAGTCCATGGGACAGACTGTCTGCTGATGTCTTTTCTCCATATTCAAAATTGTTAAGCTTAAAATAAACTGACGTGGAACTGAAACAGGTTATTATTGCTCACAAAGCCGGGGATGCCCAAAGTAAACATTGGGCCCAAACCTGCTCTCGACAATTAGAAGCCCTTGACTGTAAAGTTTTGATGGGCCCTAGTGGGGTTAAAGATAATCCCTATCCGGTATTTCTCTCCTCAGTCACCGAAAAAATTGATTTAGCCATTATTTTGGGGGGAGATGGCACAATTTTAGCTGGAGCGCGGCAATTAGCCCCAGAAGGTATACCGATTTTAGCAGTTAATGTAGGGGGACATTTGGGATTTTTGACCGAACCCTTTGAATTATTTCGAGATACCGAACACGTCTGGGAGCGTTTACAAGGCGATCGCTATGCCATGTTGCAGAGAATGATGTTAGAAGCGAGGTTATTTGAAGGCGATCGCCATTCTCCTCAAGCGAGCAGCGAACGTTTCTACTGTCTCAACGAAATGTGTGTCAAACCAGCAAGTATTGACCGGATGCCTACAGCAATCTTAGAAATAGAGGTAGATGGGGAAGTGGTCGATCAATATCAAGGAGATGGCCTATTAGTTGCTACACCAACCGGATCAACCTGTTATACCGCTTCTGCTAACGGGCCAATTGTTCATCCAGGAATGGATGCGATCTCGGTTACGCCGATCTGTCCTTTGAGTCTCTCTAGTCGTCCTATCGTCATTCCCCCTGGTTCTATTGTTAATATCTGGTCTTTGGGGGATTATGAGTTAAATACTAAGTTATGGACAGATAGTTCTTTGGCAACATCTATTTGGCCTGGTCAATGGGTATCGGTAAGAATGGCTCATTGTATGGCAAGATTTATTGTTCTACGAGAAAATTATTCTTTTTATCAAACTTTACGAGAAAAATTGCAATGGGCAGGAGCGAGAATTCGCTACGATAATAATCGTCGCGGCTAATTATTGGCTATTTTGGCTTGCTGTTATCAACTAACCTCAGTTGCAACCGAATGAAATAATGAATTTGACAAAAAGGACAAGATATCTGATGCTTAATACCCAGATATCATAGGCTCAATTACACAGTTGCGGCAGAGGGATGACTTACCAGCGCGTATTACTTAAACTTAGCGGTGAAGCCTTAATGGGAAACCTAGGCTATGGCATTGACCCCAAAGTCGTGGCCGACATTGCTCAAGAAATTTCCGATGTCATTAATCATGGCATTCAATTGGCGATCGTTGTTGGAGGAGGCAACATTTTTCGGGGAGTCAAAGCGTCTTCTGCGGGAATGGATCGGGCAACAGCCGATTATATTGGTATGATCGCAACGGTAATGAATGCGATGACCTTACAAGATGCTCTCGAACAAATGGAAATTCCCACGAGGGTACTCACAGCGATCGCCATGCAAGAAGTGGCTGAACCTTATATCCGTCGTCGCGCGATCCGTCATCTAGAAAAGGGACGGGTCGTTATTTTTGGGGCCGGATCAGGAAATCCTTTTTTTACGACAGATACGACGGCTGCTTTGAGAGCGGCTGAAATTGACGCTGAAGTAGTGTTTAAAGCCACTAAAGTAGATGGGGTTTATGACTCTGACCCCCATACCAATAAAAACGCACGCCGTTATAATAGTCTGACTTACAATCATGTTCTAACTCATGATTTGCGGGTGATGGATGGAACGGCGATCGCTCTTTGTAAAGAAAATAATATACCGATAGTTGTTTTCAATCTTTCTGTCTCAGGGAATGTTGTTCGAGCAATTAAAGGTGAACCTGTTGGAACCATTGTGGGAGGTTTCTGTGAAGTTAGCTGATCTTAAAGACAATATGCAAAAATCCGTTGAGGCAACTCAGCGATCGTTTAATACCATTCGGACAGGAAGGGCTAATGCGGCCATTCTGGATCGAGTGATGGTAGATTATTATGGGACGGAAACACCCTTAAAAACTTTGTCCAATATTACTACCCCTGATGCCTCAACCATCATGATTCAACCCTATGATAAGGGCAGTATGGGGCAAATTGAAAAAGCGATTGGCATGTCAGATGTGGGACTAACACCCAATAATGATGGTCAGGTAATTCGTCTTAATATTCCGCCATTAACAGAAGAGAGACGGAAAGAGTTGGTTAAATTAGCAAGCAAAATGGCAGAAGAAGGAAAAATTTCTATTAGAAATATTCGTCGGGATGCCATTGATGATGTTCGTAAACAAGAAAAAAATAGTGACATCTCTGAAGATGAATCTCGCGGTTTGCAAGATGATATCCAAAAAGTAACGGATGAGTTTACGGAAAAAATTGATCAATTATTGGCAGTTAAAGAAAAGGATATTATGACAGTTTAACTCAGATTAGAATTTAAG
>JBCDDV010000726.1:0-2509 GCA_039180145.1 Cyanobacteria bacterium P01_G01_bin.49
AACTTGATAAACTTTTTGATAAGTTTCTTGAAATATTTGAGCGCGATTTATAATTTTGTTTAAGCCATTTTCTGGCGTAATATTAAAAGCTCGACATTGATCAACATTTGATAATTCTTTTTGTAATAAAAACTCTAATTCAGAGGATAAAGGGGTTTTATTTTGAATCCAGTTTTGCAGTATCTTAACAAAATCCATTGGAAGTATACTCTTGCTAAGACCCTAGTTTTAGGGCTTCTAAATAAAGACCATAAGTGACACCAACTTTAAAAAGATTAACTGTATCTAGCCATAGCGATCGCGGACTCTTAGTTGGTTTACGATAAGTAATTCGACTAATGGTTTCTGTAAAAAGAAGAAGAATTAGACCAATTGTTATATCCCAGTAAGCTTTTTGTCCTGCTGTCATAGAGACAGCTTGACCAACAAAAAAGCCCAATAATACACTAATTAAACTCAAAGAAATACGTCGCCAGGGATTAGTAAATACTTCGGTTAATTGAGTTTGACTAACTTCAAGTAGGGTATTAAGTCGAGTTCGTTGCATAACTAAAACTTTCCATTTCTAATTATTTTATCGATCTAGGCGATCTAATAAAAATAAACCCACAACAATACCAGCAAAGTGACATAAAATTGTGTGAGTATTGGCTAATAATAACAAAATTTCGCTTGGGGTTGGTAGCTTACTCGTATCATAAACTGCTGCTCCTTGGGGAACATTAGATAACTTACGCCAAAGTATGCCAACAAATCCTTCAGCACCAATAATTGATAAGAACATTCCCGCTAAATTCGATAATAATCCTGCTCTAATAAATTGAAGCGTAGATGATTTTTTGGGACGTTTTGCTGATTCTGAACTTCTCATTAATTGAGCAATTTTTTTATAGCGAAAACAAATGATAATACTAATCAGAAGTGCAACAACACCAGCAATGGAACAAAATACACTAAAAGACGTGCCTTCCGTCGATTTCTCTTGAGCGACTAAACCAGCTAAGGCTAAGAATAGAAGGGCAGCAGCTAATATTCCTAAGACTAATTGTCCCCAGAAACCAGCATTACCTGCCCATGAGAGAATGGTTGCAGCACGCTTTACATTGGGGGGTAGGGGGCGAGCAATTTCGTAGTTTTGACTCATAAGGATAAAAACTCCAACAGCTTCTCATTTAACTACCTTTTAATAATGACACAAACCCTTCAGTGAAATATCAATTTGACAATTAATTAAAGAGCAACTTCTTCAGAAGTGTACATAGAGTTTGTTAAAATATAAGTTTAACTATATTTTGCTAAGCTCCCCTCACTATGAGTTTGAATTGGATACGCCGTGCCGATCGCTTAAAGGCTTTACCCCCTTACGTTTTTGCTCGATTAGATGAACTGAAAGCGCGGGCTACAGAGCAAGGACTAGATTTGATAGACTTAGGAATGGGAAACCCTGATGGCTTAGCCCCTCAACCCGTGATTGAAGCGGCGATCGCTTCTCTACATCAACCACAAACTCATGGATATCCTCCCTTTGAAGGAACAGCTAGTTTTCGTCAGGCGATCGCCACCTGGTATCAACGCTGTTATCGGGTTAATCTTGATCCGAGTAGTGAAGCATTGCCTTTAATTGGTTCTAAGGAAGGTTTAGGGCATTTAGCCTTAGCTTATATCAATCCTGGGGATGTGGTATTAGTTCCAAGTCCTTCTTATCCTGCTCATTTTCGGGGGCCATTAATTGCAGGGGGAGAGATTTATCCCCTTATTTTATCGGTAGAAAAAGACTGGTTAATTGATCTGGCTTCTATTCCCGAAAATGTGGCTCAAAGGGCTAAAATTCTCTATTTTAATTATCCTAATAATCCCACCACAGCAACAGCACCCAGGGCATTTTTTGAAGAGATTATTAAGTGGGCCCATCACTATGAAGTCATGTTAGTTCATGATCTTTGTTATGCAGAATTAGCCTTTGATGGCTATCAACCGACCAGTTTATTAGAAATTCCTGGAGGAAAAGAAATTGGTGTAGAATTTCATACCCTTTCTAAAACTTACAACATGGCAGGATGGCGTGTAGGGTTTGTAGTAGGTAATGCAGAAATGATTCAAGGGTTACGCACCTTGAAAACAAATTTAGATTATGGCATTTTTGCAGCAGTACAAACAGCAGCAGAAACGGCCTTACAATTACCTGATATTTATATCAAAAAAGTACAAGAACGTTACCAAAAACGCCGTGATTTTCTCATTCAAGGATTAGGAGAATTAGGGTGGAATATTAAGCCATCCCAAGCAACGATGTATTTATGGGTTCCTTGTCCTGTAGGAATAAATTCTACAGATTTTGCCTTAGATGTGTTGGAAAAAACAGGTATTGTTTTTACCCCTGGTAATGCTTTTGGAGAAGGGGGAGAAGGGTATGTTAGGGTAAGTTTAATTGCAGATTGCGATCGCTTAGGGGAAGCGTTAAATCGGTTAAAACAAGCAGGGATTTATTATGATAGAAGTCAGCAGTCTG
>JBCDDV010000727.1:0-2509 GCA_039180145.1 Cyanobacteria bacterium P01_G01_bin.49
AACATCACCGGCCACGTAATGAACTTTTAAGTTAGGTTCGATTTCTTGAACTATTGCTTGTTTTAAAAGAGAGTTTTTTTCTAAATCTACTTCAAGATAATTGGTTACGAATGGCTGGAGATTAAGAGCGTGTGGTGTCAGACCCGCTCCGAGTTCAATGACCTGTTGATACCCTCGTTCTCTGAGAATTTTCTCGCTAGTCTTGTATCTCAGTTCGATTAAGTAGGACAGGGTTGAAAAGCTATCTGTTTCCAGTCCGAATGCGGGGTTGGCATCAATGATTTTTTGAAGAATGGCTCGACAGTAGGGGATGCTGGTATTTTTGGCTAAAGCAGCCACTGTTCTATAAGCTGTATGTTGAATGGCTTCTGCTTCTACCTGAGTGAGTGGCTTCATCAAAATTTAACGGTAACAGGACTTATCGACTCATTGTATTCATTATGCTGTTGGACTGTAAGGATTCAGGTCTAATAAAGAGGAATTAGAGTTGGAACTGAAAAATTATCATGACCAGCTTTTGCCATCAATGACTGCTCAAAAAATTCAATAACTGAACGGGCTTGACGACGACAAGTTTGCACAACCGCCGTCAATAAGTTGGCTGTTTGCTTAAATCGTTCCATGCTTCTTGAACCGCCACTAACTTTTCGTTCTATGAGGGTTTCATTAAGGGCCTTAGTAAAGTCAGTGGCGATCGCTTGCCAACGAGGAGTCTCTGAGGTCAATTCAGCGACAGAGGGCAACTGTTCTTCGAGAAAATCTTTTAACCACTTAGTTTTGGCTGCATCGAGAGGAGTATCCATCTTTAACTCTCAACTTTATCTCTGTCTAGTCTAGTTTGTCTGATTGTTTAAGTCAAGATCGAGTTTCAGAAAAATGGGAATGATTATGGGACGGTTCAGTATCATTGGCTTTGGCAAGATAGCTTGATTCGCTCATTTGATTTGTCTAAGGATAGGGCAAAATTCGAGTGTACGCTCGAATAGAGAGATTTCATCTAACTTGTGGTGGTTATGTTAGGGAACGAGCATCAAGCGATCGCCCTTTGATTGTCCTGCGTTCGAGATATTGATTCAGACATTGTACGAACTGAGGATCTTGTTCGATGAGTTCGATTGCTTCTCCGACAACTGCCATTTTTGCATTGCCTATATTTTAGATGCGTTTGCCCTGGGCTTTTTGAGACTAAGCCAATATTGAGGAGAATGAGATCAGCCGAAAATAATTGTTGAGAACCTGAATAGATAATAGCAGATGTGTGGTGAAAAGACAAGTCTTTTAAGGAGTCAAGGTCAAAACAAGCGATCGCTTAGGTTCCTTGTCTCTGGCTGAAAGATCCGCTCTGACAATGACGATGATCCTTTGCTGATTAGTAGAGAATCACCCCCCGATGTGATGGCACTGTGACGGATAGTATGACGGGTCAAACCCAGTCCCGCGATGGATCTAAAGGTGCAGTCTCGCTTCAAAGCTGGTCAGACAGCGATGTTTCAAGGAACCAAAGTCATTATTGAGAGGTTAATTAACCAGTGTGTGGCGGTGGTGAGAGACTGGGAAAATCCTAAAGCCAAGGGGTTTGAGGTATCGGTGGTACATCTGAGTCCAGTCACTACTTAAACTTCGATTGTCACGTTTTTACGGCCTTTCAATCGTAGCTTCTAACTCTTCTAGTGCTTGAACACTTCCAACTTGCCAGGAGTTTTCAATTGCAGCCGGGACAATCTGAGTTATGCCAAGATCTGGAAATGTGGGACTAATCTCTGACTGGACGTAATTGTCGTTTCGCAGAATATAGATAATTAGTTTTCCACTGTCATAAACCCATAATTCAGGGACTTTAATGGCTTCGTAAGCTTTGAGAGTCGTTTTAGAAGTGACATCACATTCAATAGCTAAATCAGGGGGTGGGTCATCTGAGTGTAGACGACGACGATTAATCATACGTTGATAATTTTCGATATAGAAGCAAGCATCTGGTTCAACTCCGGCTGTCCCTTCTTGTTTAAAAGTCGTTGAACCAAAAGGCTCATATTTTCTGTTGGCCGTTTTCAATAGCATTTTTACTATGTCTGAAATTAGTTCTTTGGGTCGTTCATGTTCAGGTAGGGGAACCATGACTTCTAAAGTTCCATTGCTGTAGCTTAATCTAGCACTACGATTTTCTCCTAATTTCTGCAAGATTGATTCAAATTCTGTCCAGCCGACATTGGCAATGGTAACTGTACTGCCAGGAGCTAGTTTGATTTGGTTAATAGGTGTAATGAAAGGAATCGTCGCCGTCATAATTCAAAGCCGAATCGGGCTTGTCTAGTTTCTTCAATCATAATTAACTGAGAAGAGTTATCCCATTTTTAAACAAATCGCTTGGCTAAATCTCCATAAATAAACTAGGAGAAACCTTAAAATATTCTCCTAACTTTTGAGCTTGTTCGAGGCTAATTGCCTCTTGTCCATTAATTAACTTTGAAATAAACTCGTTGGAAGCGGCTGCGTGGAAGGTAGCTGCGCT
>JBCDDV010000728.1:0-2502 GCA_039180145.1 Cyanobacteria bacterium P01_G01_bin.49
GTCGATATTAATTATTAGTCAGGAAGGTTTGATCAGGCGATCGCTCTATTTTTTGATTGATATTTGCAAGAGCGATCGCTTTTCAATTAATTTTTTAGTCGTCTCTCAATAGCATTTTTCCAAACATCAGTCATTTGCTTAATTACGACATCAATCACCGATAAATCATCAGATAAGCTAATAATCAATTTCTCAGAACTAACTTCACCAATTTGTTGCCAATTATTTCCTAAATTTTGAGAAAGATAAGTTTCCCATGCTGCTTTATTTTGAGGATTAACTGAAACAATAATTTGTCCTGCTACTTCTCCAAATAGTAAAGTGTCTAAGCGCATTTGATTATCAAAATCAAGCTTAATTTCTGCCCCTAATTCTCCACTGACACAACATTCAGCTAATGTAACTGTTAACCCGCCTTCTGCACAATCATGGGCTGATTTTATCCAACCTTGACGAATGCTGTGACGACAAGCTTTTTGCACCAAACACTCTACATTAAAATCAATTTTTGGCGGCTTTCCTGATACTGTTTCGTGAACAGTTGCCAAATATTCTGATGCGCCTAAACTGGGTTGATTATTACTCCCTAATAAATAAATTAAATCTCCTTCTTGTTGCCAACCTTGTCCACAAATTTTCGTGATATCTGGAATTAATCCTACCATTCCAATTACTGGAGTTGGATAAATGGGTTGAGGGTTTCCTGCACTATCAACTGTTTCATTGTATAGAGAAACATTACCCCCCGTTACGGGTGTATTTAATTCTCGACACCCTTCAGAAATTCCTTGACAAGCTAAGGCTAATTGCCAATATCCGATAGGATTTTCAGGACTACCAAAATTCAAATTATCAGTAATAGCTAGGGGTTCTGCACCCACGCAACTTAGATTTCTTGCTGCTTCTGCAACGGCTGCTTTTGCTCCGTCTAAGGGGTCAAGATAAACATAACGAGAATTACAATCAGTAGTCGCAGCTACCCCAATTTTGCAAGCATCAGGTTTCGCTTCAAGGGGACGAATACGAATCACGGCTGCATCTGCCCCTCCAGGTAAGATTACCGTATTATTTTGTACTTGATGATCATATTGACGGTAAACCCATTTTTTAGAGGCAATAGATGGAGTATCTAATAAGGTTAATAAAATCTCATTCCAAGTTTTTAATTCTCCTTTAATTTCAATCCCCTCCCATGTACAATTGGGTAAATTATTGTCACTCCATTCCCATGCTTTTTGGGCATAATTTGGGGGTGTTTCTAACAATTCTCGGTAATAAATGGGGGTATTATCTGCTAAAGCATTAGCTGGAATTTCTGCGGCAATTTCTCCTTTAAATAAAATCCTAACGATGGGTTCTTCAATAACTTTTCCTGCTACGACTGCCTGGAGTTCCCAACGTTTAAAAATATCAATTAATTCCTGTTCTCTTCCTTTTTGTGCCACAAATAACATTCGTTCTTGGGACTCAGATAATAAGTATTCATAAGGAACCATTCCTGTTTCTCGAACAGGGATTTTATCTAAGTCTAATTCAATACCAACTCCTCCATTTGCCGCCATTTCCGAGGTAGAACAGGTAATTCCGGCCGCCCCCATATCCTGTGCAGCAACCACTGCACCCGTTTTAAATGCTTCTAAACAGGCTTCAATTAAAGATTTTTCTAAGAAAGGATCACCGACTTGCACCGCCGGGCGATCGTCCATTGATTGATCTGTCAATTCTGCACTGGCAAAACTTGCCCCACCCATGCCATCTCTTCCGGTGGTTGATCCTACATATAATACAGGATTACCTATTCCCGAAGCCCCAGATTTAACAATGTCCTTTGTCTCCATTAAACCCAAGGCCATTGCATTCACTAATGGGTTGCCATTGTAAGCAGAATTGAAGTAGATTTCTCCCCCAATTGTCGGAACCCCAACACAATTACCGTAATGGGATATTCCCTCAACTACTCCAGAAAAAATACGTCTAGTTCGGGCATTTTCTAAGTCTCCAAACCGCAGAGAATTTAAACTGGCAATAGGGCGGGCCCCCATGGTAAATATATCTCGTAAAATGCCCCCTACCCCTGTTGCTGCTCCTTGAAAGGGTTCTACCGCAGAGGGATGGTTATGGGACTCAATTTTAAAGGCTAACCGTAACCCATCCCCTAAATCTACTACCCCTGCATTTTCTCCAGGCCCTACTAATATGCGATCGCCTTCTGTAGGAAAGTTTTTCAGGAGGGGGCGAGAATTTTTATAACAACAATGTTCTGACCACATCACTCCAAACATCCCTAATTCAGCCTTATTTGGTTGGCGGCCTAACCGTTTGACAATTTCTTCGTATTCTTGGGGTTTGAGTCCTTCTGCGGCAATTTCTTCGGCGGAAAAGGGTGCGTTCATGAGTTACATCAATGTGAATAATGCCAGCAATGTTTTATTGTATCGGTAATTGGTAATTTAAAGGGGCAAAGGGATATTTTCTTAAGGTTATTTGTTGTCATACTATTAA
>JBCDDV010000729.1:0-2501 GCA_039180145.1 Cyanobacteria bacterium P01_G01_bin.49
ACATCGTTGTCCAGTTTCATTTCGTTATCATCATCGAATCCGTAATTGTACTGGTTTTGGATTTCCATGGATGCCAAAATTAAAGTATTTCAGAAATCCCTTCAGGAAAACGCACCGGAATATTAATGCTCAAACCAGTTCCTGCGGGAAGGATCGTCCCGTCGTCTCCTTGAGTCTCTTGCAACTGAGCAATTAAATCAGTTATGTAGTTAGCACCAATTTCGTAAGCTTCGCTGGTAAGCGTTCTTGCTTCATCTTCTAAATCGATCCCTGCACTGACGGCGATCGCAGGAACATCTCTCAAAATAGCCGTCACAGCCGCACTCACTGTCCCTGAAGACACTGCACCACCAGGGCCAATATTTTCCCCTTCATTAATGCCAGAAATGACTAAATCTGGAGCTTTTCCTTCTAAAATAAAGTCTAATCCTGCCCAGGTGGTTGTTCTGACACCCCCATCAACGTACCATTTATTTTCCTCGAAGTTTACGACTTCCGTTGGCTGGAGAATGAGATCGACATCCAAAGCTGTTCCTGTTCCGCTTTGTTGTTCTTTCGGTGCGACTAAAGTGACGTTATGTCCTGCTTCTGTCAAAGTATTGTAGAGAACTTCAATTCCTTCTGCTTCAAACCCATCGTCGTTGGTAATTAAGATATCTAAAGGAGTTGCTGCTAGATCTGAAGTAGCATTATTCAAGCGAGAAACTTTAGTGTCTCGAACCGCTTCATCGGCTACCCAACTACCGTCAATGGGGGTTACAGTAATATTGCCAGCCAGAAAATTTTCTCCTTCAGAAATCGGGTTATTGATCTCATCAGGGGAAATCTCTTCATTCGGACTAAATAAGACTCCTACTCCGTCTCCTATGGTTTCAGGAAGTTCTCCAAAACTTAAGTTAAAGTTAGAAATCTCATCTAATTCAGTTAAAGCAACGTTTTGAGCAAAATTACCAGGAATGTTAACATTTAACCCAACACCTTCGGGTAAGAGTTCTTCGCTTTGTGGTTGGGTGGCTTCTAATTCTTCAATTAAATCAAGAATAAATGCTGTTCCTGTTTCATAAGCGGCTTCTAATTCTGCCTCTGTTTCCCCACCTGCACTAACAGCGATCGCAGGAATATCTTTTCTCGTTGCCGTAGTCGCTGCACTGACTGTACCAGAAGAGATCACAATATTCTCACCAATATTTGCCCCTTCATTTATGCCAGAAATGACTAAATCTGGTTCTGATCCTAGAATAAAATCCAATCCTGCGAGGGTTGTAACAACGGGACTCCCATCAACAAACCATTTATTGGGTTCAAAATTGACGATTTCAGTCGGTTGAAAAATTTGATCGACATTAATTAGGGTTCCTCGACCGCTTTGTTGTTCTTTGGGTGCCACTAAAGTCACGTCATAACCAGCTTCTGTCAGACCATCAAATAAAATATTGATCCCTTCAGCTTCAAACCCATCGTCGTTGACCAGTAAGATCTCTAACTTATCTTCTAGGGGATAACCTATAATTTCGGCAATTTGCTGATAATAATCTGAGGCGATCGCATCACCACCGTCAGCAAAAACAGTTTCAAAGAGCGATTCTCGTTGTTGGTCACTGAGATCATCGATAGAAGTACCGTCAAAGGCATCTTGTGTACCAAATAAACCTTGAATACTAACAATTCCTTCCTGGTGTAACCCTTGATAAAATTAGGCTGGTTGTGGTTGGGTGCCTGTAAATGCGCTAATTTTTTCTAATGTGAAAGGTGCTGCTTCAATCTCTGTGAATACTGTCTCTTGGTTATTGTCAGTGATAAACAAACCCAAATGAATTTCTGAATTTTGATTATAAATTTCGGTTGCTTGCTCGATGCTATCAGTAATAAAGCGGACTTGATCTTCGGCATTAAGTTCGGTGATAATCTCAACAACCTCATCTGTATAGTCGTCGGATTTAAGATCGAGTTCGAGAATGGTGCGTCCTTCTGCCCAGATCAGTGCTTCTTCCAAGGTTGGGACTTGATATGGGGTAAGATTGCCTTGATTATCTTTGAGTTGTAAGGTTTGAACCTCTGCAAGGGTCGTTTCTTCGACAATACCCGTACCGTTGGTCGTTCGACTCAGATCTTCATCGTGCATTAAAATCCATTTACCATCAGCCGTGCGCCGTACGTCAACTTCTAATAAAGCGGGAGCAGTGGTTAAGGTATTTTCAAACGTGGCGATCGCATTTTCTGGAAACCCAGTGGTAAAACCACCACGATGGGCTGAAACTAATTCAGGGTAGTCAGGGTTCCACTGAAAAAATTCATCTATTTGACCGTCAGGAACTTCAATAAAATAGCTTCCCTCTTGAAAACCGATAAAATTATTTAACGAACCTGTCAGATTATCAAGATTATTGGGCAAAAATGAAAACGTCATCATAGTGAAAATGCTAACTGTTATGAGTATTAATTTCGTCATAAGAGCTAGATTAATAGAGTTAAATTAAGCCAATGATGTGGTTAGGTTAAAT
>JBCDDV010000730.1:0-2501 GCA_039180145.1 Cyanobacteria bacterium P01_G01_bin.49
GATAATTCAAAAATAAATAATTAGTAAGAGATTAAAATTACAGACTGTTGTTCGGTTGAAATCTCTATATTTTTTATGGGATAAGGCTTTCAGGGGTTTTTTCCATTTTCTCATGAATAATACAGGTTAGGGAAACTCTTCAAATTCCCAGCCAAAAAACTCTGGTTCCTTATCTAAGGGATTATTTTTTTTCGATGTTTAAAGCTGTTTAAATTAGTCAATTAAGAAGTCATTTATAAAGTAAAAATTAAGCAGCTAATCGACGTAACATAATTCTTACCATTGCAGTATAGATAAAAGCTTCGCTAACTTCTGGTAATAGTTCATAATCTAGGCTCAAGCGTCTAGAATTAACTAACCAGCTAAAAGTTCTTTCTACAACCCATCTTCGAGGCAATATTTGAAAACCAGAACAGTCATCGCTGCGCTTAATTACTTCAACTTTAGCATTACAAAGTTGTTTGACTACACCAGCTAAGTTTTTTCCTGTGTAACCACCATCAACCCAGATTAATTCCAACTGAGATAACTGTTCTAGATCTTCCATCACACAGGCAACAGCAAACAATCTTTCAGGAGCATTGGCTTCTGTTACGACTACTGCCATAATTAATCCTTGAGTATCAACTAAAATGTGACGTTTTCTTCCTTTAACCTTCTTTGCGCCATCAAAGCCATATACTTCCCCCTTTTTACAGTCGTTTTTACCGACTGACTGTCAACTGATGCTGCTGTAGGTTTTGGCTCTCGTCCCAAACTCTTTCTCACTCTTTGTCTCAATGTACGATTCATTTCTTGCCATATTCCTTTTTTCTGAAAAAGACGGAAATAGGAATAGACTGTTGATGAGGGGGGCAAATCATGAGGAAGCATTTCCCAGGAACATCCTGTTTTTAAGACATAAAACATACCATTGATAATTTCCCTCATATCTACGGTACGAGGATGCCCTCCTTTTTTAGCTGGTGGAATCAAAGGTTCGATTATTACCCATTCGGCATCTGTTAAATCACTTTTATAAGGTTTTCTTGGCATTTGAATCAAACAAAGGAATTTAGTAACTTTATTTCACCATCTTGATTCTTACTACTCCTTCTTTTTTAGATTTACTTTATAAATGCTCTCTTAATGTGTCTTATTTTGTTGAGAATTAATATAGGAACGAAGAACACGATTAATCAACTGTTGATAACCTTCTCCTTGATTTTTAAACTATTCTAAAATGTCCTTATCTAACGCAACAGAATCGGTCATTTCAGGTATAGGTTTAACCATTTTTGCATTTTTCCAAAAGTTATCATCTAATTCAGGAATGTCTGATGTATCAATGGCAGAATCAGGAATATTTTGGATTTTTTCAAGTCGTTTTAACGAGATACTGACAACATTGTCTCCTTCTAAATGTTATAACATGATCAAGAGACCTGATTATTGTTAATTTATTAAACAGATGAAAAGCACCTTAGTCAATATTACTTATGAAATTGAACTTCAAGCAGGAGAAAAGTTAACTTTACCGTCTTCTTTGGTGGATAAGATAGGAGCAGGAAATTGGGTGATTACCATTCAACCCAAATCAACGGAAATAGAGACAATTCGTAATCATAATGCTTTTCTTAATGGTTATGCACCAGAAGATGAGGGGTTATATGATGATTATTGAAGCAGGTGAGTTTTGGATAGGAAATATTCCTTTTACTAATGGGGTTAATGCCAAAAAACGTCCTGTTTTAGTATTGTGGCGTGATGATGAAGATGTTGTTGTTGCAGTAGACATTGGGATACTTGATATTATTGAGACGGCGTGCTACTTAAAGTGTTTGGGCATTCATAATAGTACCCGTATCGATTACCGAAATTACTATTAATGCTTTTTTTGTATTTATGAAAAATAAGTTGATACAAACGTAAATTTCGGATAATTTACAGATTATTGTAGAGAAATACCATTATTTTAAACGTATATTGAGTATTAGGAGTTTAAACCATGAGTTCCGAAGGCGTGACTGCACAGACAGCTATCGATCTTACTTACGAGCAAGATTACCATCAATGGACAATAGAACAGGCTCAAGCCTTACGAGAACTTGTTAATACCCATTACGACTTGAAACATTTAGAAGGATTGGACTGGGATAATATTATTGAGGAGATCGAAGCCTTGGGACGTAGTGAATACAATGCTGTGGTCAGCTTATTAATGAGACAGATTGAACATCGCTTAAAGATTGACTACGTTCCTTTACCTGAATGCCGAAACAAGTGGAAATCTGAAGTCATTGCTTTTAAGGTAGGGATGGCTCGCAAATTTGCCCCAAGTATGAAACCAAAACTTGAAAGAGAATTTGAAAAAATTTATCAAGACTCAGTTAGGATTGTAGGAACTGAATATGAAATTAGCTTACCTAGCCAATGCCCCTACAGTTTAGATCAATTGCTCTATTGATCAATCGAGTGATTATGACCCCCAAAAAACAGGTGGAAACGTAAACACTAACTAC
>JBCDDV010000731.1:0-2495 GCA_039180145.1 Cyanobacteria bacterium P01_G01_bin.49
GCATTGAAGTAAACAATTTGTTCTACATCTCGCAATGGCATATCTAACAAAATTGCCATATAACTCGGAATACCCTTGAGATACCAAACATGAGTAACTGGTGCTGCTAATTTTATATACCCCATACGGTGACGGCGCACCCGTGACTCAGTTACTTCTACTCCACATCTTTCACAAACAATTCCTCTATGTCGGACTCGCTTATACTTTCCACAATGACATTCCCAATCTTTTGCCGGACCAAAGATGCGTTCGCAAAACAGCCCATCCATCTCTGGCTTTAGAGTCCGATAATTAATAGTTTCTGGCTTAGTAACTTCTCCAACAATAGAACCAATTGGCAAAGTTCTTTCACCCCAACTTCTTATTCTTTCCGGAGATGCAATTTTTATTTTAATGTAATCAAAATATTGTTCTGATTTAATCATTTTTAAAAAATTTAACCTTTTTTAACTATTAATTATTTTTTTCCGGTTTCTTAGAAATAACTTGACTTGAATTTGATAGAATACTATTTTCTTTGTGAGAATCTACATTCAATGGAGAAATTATTGAATTACTAGGTTGAATTGATGTTATTAAATCAACTTCTGTGGCTTCAAAATTTTGGTTACCATCACTTATGACTTTGTAAGCAGAAATGTCCAAGCTCAAAGATTGTAATTCACGAAGAAGTACTTTGAAAGATTCTGGAATACCTGGTTGTGGGATATCACGCCCTTTTACAATAGCATTTAACATTTCATTACGACCATCCATATCGTCAGACTTAACAGTTAAAAGTTCTTGTAAAGTATATGCAGCTCCAAAAGCTTCTAAAGCCCAAACTTCCATTTCACCTAATCTTTGGCCACCATGTTGAGCTTTTCACCAAGAGGTTGCTGTGTGACTAAAGAGTAAGGACCAGTAGATCTAGCATGAAGTTTATCATCAACTAAATGAATTAGCTTCAACATATAACTTCTACCAACAGTAATTGGATTGTCAAAGTATGTTCCAGTCCGACCATCAATTAACATCTGTTTAACTGGGGTTTTTTGATTAAAAAGCCAACTTTTTCCAGTTAATATAGATGCATCACGTAACTTCTTATTGATAAGGATTCTAGAAGCCTCTTTAGAATGCATTTCATCAAAAGGCATTACACGATAAAACTTATTTAAATTTTCTGCAGCTAAACCTAAAAGACATTCAAAAATTTGTCCAACATTCATTCTAGATGGTATACCTAAAGGATTTAAAACAACATCTACTGGAGTACCGTCAGGTAAAAATGGCATATCTACTGCAGGTAAGATACAGGAAATAATACCTTTATTACCATGACGACCTGCCATCTTATCTCCTACACGTATTTTCCTAGTTTTTACTAAAAATATTCTAATTATCTGATTGATTCCAGGAGGCAAATCATCGCCTTTATCTCTAGAAAGAACACGTATATCTAAGATTCTTCCTTTTACACCGTTTGGCACTTTTAAAGAAGTATCTCTTACATTACGCTCCCTTTCACCAAAAATTGCTCGAAGCAGTTTTCCTTCGGGCGACTGATCTTCCTCTTCTTTAGGCGTTAGCTTTCCAACTAAGACATCTCCAGAATTTACAAAAGAACCAAGCCTAATTATCCCATTTTCATCTAAAAGAATACTATTTCTATCAGAAATGCCCGTAATATTTTTTGTTAACTCTTCTAAACCAGCTTTAGTTTGACGAACTTCAATTTCAAATTTTTCAATATGAAGAGACGTATAAATGTCATCTAATACTAATCTTTCACTAACCATAAAAGCATCTTCATAGTTATAACCTTCCCAAGGCATATAAGCTAACATTATATTTTTTCCTAAAGCTAATTCACCATTCGATGAAGCTGTACCTTCACTAATAATTTGACCTTTTTTGACTCTCTCTCCAACCCAAACAATGGGCTTTTGTGTTATGCAAGTTTCTTGATTTGATTTTTTGTATTTTTCTAATGAATAAACAATTTGTGAATCTTTTGATTTTATAGTTATCGTATCTGAAGAAATATACTTTACAATACCATTTTTCTCATTAACAATAACCATACTCGAGTCTCTTGTTATGTGAGATTCAAGACCAGTACCAACCAATGGACGTTCGGGATAAAGTAATGGAACAGCTTGTCTCTGCATATTTGATCCCATAAGTGCTCTGTTTGCATCATCGTGTTCTAAAAAAGGTATTAAAGATGATGCTATGGAAAAAATTTGTATAGGTGAAACAGCTAAAAAATCTATTTTATTAGGTGAAACTGTGAAGAACTCACGTTGATATCTTACAGGTAAATTTTCTTTCTTAAGAAATCCTTTTGAATCAAAACGAGTATCTCCTGCGGCTAAAGTTAAATTTTCTTCCTGGTCTGAAGTAAGATAAGAAAATACATCTTGATTGACAATTTGACACTGCTTGACTTCAAAATAAGGTGTTTCTAAAATACCGTAATCATCAACTCTAGCATAAGTAGATAATGA
>JBCDDV010000732.1:0-2473 GCA_039180145.1 Cyanobacteria bacterium P01_G01_bin.49
AAAGTAATACAGGTAATTGGCTGGCAAACATTAAAGATCTTCAAGAGAGGTTAAGCAAAGAAATAGAAGCAAATCCCCATATTTACGATCATTTAAAATCGCGGCTAGATGTAATATACGACAGAGCTATAAAAGAACTCACAAGGCAATCAAATTTCAAAAGTGTTCGTTGTCCCTTTGAATGTCCCTATACTTTGAGTCAAGTTATTAGTGGATAAACATATTGTAGAAAAACAACTGAATTATGCCTTAGAATCATCTATCTTTCTATTGATAATATCTTTTTTTTAGATTGAGCGATCGCTATTTTCTTTGAATAGACGATAATTCCTTATGTATTAGATCGCCATTCCATTTCGGGAACAACATCACCCATCACTTCTTTGATAGTTTTATTAACAGTGCGTAATTCTTCATAAGTTACTTTGCCGTCAGCCCAGATGATTGATTTGATATGGGCAATCTCAGCCTCGGAAAATCTTCCATCTTCTAAAGCTTTCTCCACTACAGACTTTAGTTTTTTTAGGTGGGCTAACTCTTCGGGGGTTAGAGGCTTTTGATTGGGTGAGTTAACTTCCATAAATTTTTCCTAGAATTTATTGGTGTTTGGCTTTTGACTTAAAAACCATATTATGTGTACTAACAGTTATTCCATCTGACTCGTAATCTTAATTTCAGTATTGCTGAGGATAAGAAAAAAAACACTATATTAAGCTTGTTCAAATCGATTATTAATGTTTGTCCGAAGTCTGCGAATATGCTCAAAGTCTTGAGGATCTAAATTTTGAGTAACATATTCAAGAACTGTATATCCGTCTTGAAACCCAAATAAACAAGCAAACTCTTCTAAGATATCTTTCCCCTTGGTAAGACACAGCATTTCATCGAGATTATTTTCATTTATTGCTTTTTTGCATCTATTTGATTCTTCTCTAATAACCGAAGCTACGGTTGCAGGTGATATTTCTTGAGGAGGGTTTTCTTGTTCGTTTTCAGCATATTGCTTTGCTGTTTTAATTAATTGAGCTACAGAATCAATATTTTTTATTTGATCTTTTCCAATTGAAACTTGTCGTCTGACACTACATATACGGGTCATTCTAGCAGCACAAATTGAAATCATTGTTTCTTGAGTCAGCGATTTTATTTTCTCAATCAGTTCTTCTTTGGAGGGAAAGTTATCTTTATTCAATTTATTTGCCAACGCAACAATAATGTCAGGATGACAAATATATGATTCAGCATCATGTAGATCCAAGGCAAAACAACCAGTATCCTCTAAACCTGATAATTCTCGATCGCTACGATAATCTCGATCTACAATTCCCAATACATTGGCTGTTGGTGCAATATGTTTCCATAATTTTAGTTTACGAGTCGCATCGGCTACATCTTCACAACCTCCATAACCGACGACACTTATTTGACCTAAATCTTTTAAAACCCAACTGTAAAATAGTGAATCGAAAGAAGTTTCTCTTCCTTCAACTGCAATGCCAATATCAGAAGCCAATACACCCTTGATGCTGCCAAGAAACTGACGATGTTGTTCGGCAGGTAAAGAAGCAAGGATATTTTGGTCTAATTCTGTTATTTCATCTTTGCCTATTGTCCAAACGCTTTCAACATTTTTTCTCATAGCGAAATCTAAAGAATGAGTTGCATAGATAAAAACGCTCGTGGGCATCTCTCTTTCCATTAGATTCCAAAAATTACAAGCTAATTTAGGATCTAGATTAAGTTCTGGTTCATCTACGATAAACAAACATTTTGTATCTTGAAGAAAATAACGATCTACAAGTGTAACTAATATTTGCTTTTCCCCATCAGATAGTTTACTGATCGAGTAAGGTTTATCATTTTTAATGCATTCAAGAGAAAAGGAGTATCTTATGCTTAAACGTCCATTCGATTGATAATGTTCCTTTTTTTGAACATTACTAGGTAAGATTTTTATATCTGGAAATATTTCAGTAAATAGACCCAGAAATTTATTAATTGGAGATTCTCTTCTAAAGGGTGCATCTGTTGTGCGGTCGCTATCTCCCCATTCTCGCAATCGCATCAAGTATTCATGTTCTTCTCCAGCAAGAATTCGTGCAAGCTCATCGATCGCTTGTTTAAAACGAAATTCTGATGTTTCATGGTTGGCATTATTGGGTACATTAGCAGATGAATTGAGAACAACTTTCTTACGCCATCCATCTTCAATATTCTCTAGTTGATTACGACTTGCAGAATTGCCATTTATCTGGTTTGTCAAAGAAACTGTTCTGCCTCCAACAGTTTTGACTATTTTATAATCTTTATTATTTGCAAATATATAGTCATTAACTAAGTACAGGACAAAAATTTTAACGAGGTAAGAAATGCTTCATGTTTGAGATCTAGATCGGTCAAGATAGACCGCAGATGATCGAAACCATTGCGAAAAATACTCTTGGCAAGGCGACCATGTTTTTTGACTTTAATT
>JBCDDV010000733.1:0-2467 GCA_039180145.1 Cyanobacteria bacterium P01_G01_bin.49
CATTTCGTTGAGCGAGCGGCGCGTGTCGCGAGAGCCTTACCCCTACGAATCCATGTGCATGAGCAAATGGTCAGAAACAGGGGTGGAGCCGGTACACATGGATACCGAAGGCAATGATACGGTTGGGGGCGAGAGCTACTCTCATTTTCGTCATATCCAAGACAATGCCGCCTTCTAGGGGGATACATTGACCATAATTACCCGTTCCGGCCCCTCTAACTGTTAAAGGGATTTTGTTGCTAACGCAAGTTTGGGCAATTTGTATGACTTCATCTTCTGTCTTGGGACGAATAACCAGATCGGCTCGTTTATTTTGGAGCTTATCTTGGAGAATCGGGCTAAAGTGATAATAGTCTAGGGAAAGTTTCGTCAGTTGGATCGGATCAGTAATAACGTCAAGGTGAGAAAGTTCTTGTTGCACCTTCTCAAACAAATCAACCATTATAAATTAATCAGGGATAAATACCTTTCTTAATTTACCAAAAAATCAGACATGAGACTTCTCAATTTTCTATTGATACTGATGATTCAGTTCCGATATCTTCATTCCACAGCGTAGGATTCTTGAGAATAAATTCTTGCATCAACTTATAGCAGGTTTCGTCATTTAAAACTTCAACAATTACGCCTTTAGAACGGAGTAATTCTTCAGACCCCAGAAAAGTTTTATTTTCACCAATAATGACATGAGAAATTTTGTAAAGCAAAATAGCACCTGTACACATACAACAAGGCGAGAGAGTAGTATATAACACGACATCTCGATAAAAAGATGCAGGTTGACGACCAACATTTTCTAAGGCATCCATCTCTGCATGGAGAATAGAACTTCCCTTTTGAACTCTCCTATTATGTCCTCGACCTAATATCTCGTTATTCTTAACGATAACTGAACCGATTGGGATACCTCCTTCACTAAGACCTTGCTTAGCTTCATTGATTGCTTCAAGCATAAACTTGTTCATTAGAAACCTCAACTGTGTTTATCTTATTTACCTACATATAAATGATCCAACATTATGAATTCTTAATAGAATAAACCCTTCCTTTCCAATTCCCACCTTTACCCCGCCAATGTCGCCACGCAGAATCTAATGTCATTAAACTGTACAAAAAACCAATGATAGGTAAAGCAAATCCCCAAAGGGGAGAACATCGATACAATTTCAAAGTAGGCAGATAGGAAATCGCCATTAATAGCCAAGTTATTGCACCAATTATAAGAATTACTTGATTACTTAAAATTAGCCCCATAATTAAACTAATAGGTGCAACGAGATAAACTAAGGTCATCCCGACAAGGGTTCCTAATAATAAAAAAGGAGAATAATATAGTTGAGTATAAGCCGTTCTTGCTACCATATTCCAGATAGATTCCAAGCTATTATAAGGACGCAAACTTTTGGTTTTTTCGCTCAAACCTAACCAAATTCCTTGTGTTGGATTTTTGGTATTTTCCTGCAATTTCGCTTTAACAGCAGCCGCTAAAGAACAATCATCAATTAAAGCTTCACGAACCACTTCTATGCCGCCAATTTCTTCTAAAATATCTCGACGAATTAAAATACAACCACCTGCAGCAGCAGCCATTTTATGGCGGGGGTTATTTACCCAAGAAAACGGATAAAGTTTCTCGAAAAAAAAGATAAACGCCGGAATAAGAAATCGTTCCCAAAAACTTTGACATCGCAACCAAACCATTAGAGAAGTTAAGGCTAAACTTTCTTGTTCTGCTTTGGTAACTAATTCTTGTAAATTACTATTATGATGTTCAATATCAGCATCAGTTAATAATAAATAATCAGGCTTTACTGCCTGTTTGTTGGCTTGACAGATACCTTGTTCCATGGCCCATAATTTTCCTGACCAACCAGGTGCTAAAGGTTGTCCCGAAATCACGGTTAATCGTTGAGATTGCTGACATTTTTTAGCGACTTCTTTGGCAATCTTTTCTGTTCCATCAGTGCTTTGATCATCAACTAAAATGATAGAAAAGTCACCTGAATAATCTTGAGTTAGTAAAGATTTTAAACTAATGGGTAAGACATCTGCTTCATTGCGGGCAGGAATAACTGCACAAATAGAAGGATAATGATTTAAAGGAGTTAAATTAGGATTAATGCGTTGATTAGTTAGCCAAAATCTACCCCGAAATAGTAATAAATAAAGCCAAATAATTAAAGATAAAATTGTCACTGCAACTAAGAAATTCATAAGGATTCAAAAATGGGGCTATGTGATTCGACTCTTAACGATTAATTATCAATTGTGCTTGGTCATTAAAACACTGACGGTAAATTCCTTCTGTTACTAGAATAGCTGTTAAAATATCAGTAAAAACAATCATAAATAAAATCAAAATCTGATAAGAAGCAGCATTTAGGGGATCACTTCCGGCTAAAACTTGTCCCGTAAACATTCCTGGCAAACTAACAATTCCTACCACTAACATTTTATTTAATGTCGG
>JBCDDV010000734.1:0-2463 GCA_039180145.1 Cyanobacteria bacterium P01_G01_bin.49
CATCGTCTTCTACCAGTAAAATATTAATCGTGCGATCTTCCATAATTAATAGATTGAATGCTGTGATTGGTCACCGATTTTATTGTAAAATTAGCGATGGACTTATGATAAAGACCACCGCCATAACTTTTAAAGATTCATTAAGTATAGATTGAAAAAAGTTCAAATCTATCTTATCTTTCAAAACAAAGGTTTTCTCGTTTTAAAACTTTTATCGGTTAACCATTGTTTCGTCTCTGTAAGCAGAAGTATTTTGGTGAGTTCTATCATCAAATGATTTGCCTCTTTTTACCAAACCGAGTAAACCAAATAAGCCGAGAAGTCCTAACCAACCCCAATTTGAACGTTGGTTAATTTCTTGGGCTGCTTGAGCAATTTCTTGCTTTGCTTGTTCACTGGTTTGCTCAATTTCTTGTTGGGCATTTTGGGCAGTAGATTCAATATTTTGCTGTGCTGCTTGGGCTGCCTCAGATGTTGCTTTTGCTGTCGCCTCTAAACTTTCTTGAGTAGCCGTTCCGGTAGATTGGATCGCATCTTTTGATTCTTCTCCTGCCTCCTGTATATTTTGCTGTGCATCCTCTAAACTTTGCTCAACAGATTCAGGAACCGCTGTTTCAGTTTGTTGGGCGATCGCGACCGAATTGATAGTGTTAAAAATCGAACCCAGAGCCAACAAACTAATGCAAGATATTTTTCCTAAATTTAACAATTTCATGATTAATTCTCCTAAAGATAAAGATATCGTTATCTCGCCTCCATGCTAATCGAGTATTTGGCATTATACATCAGTCGAAAGAAAGAAGTAACTAGCAAGCTTGGTGTTTAAGACCATGGAAAAAAGGGGTTATTGTTTAACCCTTATACAGCATTTACAAACTAGCTCACACCAGTTAAGTCTGCACTTTGACTGCCTCTCTGGGGAACACTTTCTTCAGTAATGAAAGAACGCAATGTCCATGCCATTTCTTTCTGTTGTCCCATTAAACCTGTCAGAAAATCCGCTGTTTCTTCATCATGAAATTCATTAGAACATAAATCAATGTGCTGGCGAAGATTGCGGATAATTTGTTCGTGATCAACCATTAAACGTCTCACCATTTCATGACAATTAGGTAAGTCCCCAGGATGTTCTTTGAGGGTAGCGTGCTTGAGAAATGCTTCTGCTGTACCAATGGGATAAGCACCTAATCTTCTAATCCGTTCTGCACAAGCATCTACAGTTTCGGTTAAAGCTTCGTACTGTTCTTCCCACAATTCATGCAAGCTACGGAATTGAATACCTAGGACATCCCAATGGTATTTTTTGGTTTTGATAAGTAGCAAATAAAGATCTGCTAAGTCTTGGTTTAAAAGGTCAACGACTCCTTGGCGTTGTCCTTGAGTTAATCCCATATCAACCTGATTCATAAGTAATTTAGTTTTTGAATGCCTCACTAGATATCTCCAATCAAGTTCAAGCTTCTGATTGTGGAAGATACCTGTCATTCATGGTGACAATTTCTTAAACAAATCTAATCTATCTTTAGAGAGAATTAAGAGATTATAAATTTTAAAAAGTCAATAAGGCACAGGTAACCAGCAATCAGAGAGGCTTTCAGCCGTCACAACAGTCTTTACCTCAAGAACCATGACCTATATTTAGATATCGATCTTGAATCAAGGGTCACTAACTGAAGATGTAATCTTCTATGAGATATATACACATAGGAAGAAAAAAAAGAAACCCTGAATTTTTAATCAATAATTGCGGTAGAGTCTATGATTAGTAATCTCAAAGTTCACCCATATGGGTGAACCTTTATGGGGAAGTGCCTTGATAAAAACTGTTCTAAACTGGTGTCTACAATTAGGTGGACTGAATCTAGCTAAGATTGAAGAGAAATAATCCTAATGAATAACTTAGATAAACATCAACGGTTTCTTTATTTCCTGCGACAAGAATTAGAAATTCCTGCCGAATCAATTGCTTTAGTGCAACGCCATCCCGAACTTCCGTACAGTTCATTCCCGATGCTTTTGTGGCGTTATGGATTAATTACCTTATCCCAATTAGAGCGTATCTTTGATTGGTTAGACTACGGTTCAGTTAATTGCCCTAAGTCAGTTAAAATCAACTAAGGGAGTACGAAAAATAAATTGCACAGTAGAGACAAGCAAGAGGACATTCGGAGAAGCTCAGTCGAGCCTTCAGAGGCAACGGAGAAGGGATATAGTCGCTTTAAATTAATATTGAAATGTGTAATTAGTTTTGTTTGGGTACCTAATTTTAGATTCGTTTTAAAATTTGTTTAATATCGAAACATAAATAGTAATAAAAGATTGATTAGGTCAAAATATTTGTTGTAAACGCTTTATTGACTATTAATGAAACCACAAAATAGTTCCTGGGTTTATCTTCCACAGCCAAACCCTAATGCCAATTTGCGCTTATTTTGCTTTCCTTACGCAGGAGGAGGAACACGA
>JBCDDV010000735.1:0-2461 GCA_039180145.1 Cyanobacteria bacterium P01_G01_bin.49
CACCAGGCTTCGCTACTTCCAGAGCTGTCCCCGCATAAAACACAGCTACTTGATCGGCTACTTGCAACGCTGCTTCTAAGTCGTGGGTAATTAAAATGACACCTTTACCCTCGTTAGCAAGTTCCCGCAGATGATTCAACGTCTCCACTACCACCTCTGGGTGAAGTCCAGGAGTAGGTTCATCTGCAATTAATAACTCAGCACATCCTATCGCCGCTGTAGCAACCAGCACTCGCCGCGCCATACCTCCAGAAATTTGAAAAGGATACTGCTGTTTCACTGATGTAGCTAGTCCATAGCGGTCAAATACTCGATCTACTTCTTGTTTGGCTTTTATCTTAGACAATCCACTTAAACGACCTGCTCGCTGCACCTGAGAACCAACACGCATCAAAGGGTCAAGATAGCTTATGGACTGGGGAATCAGAGCGATTTGCTTTCCTCGCAACTGCGCCTGACGTTCTACAGTTAACGGTTCTCCTTGAAATATGATCTGTCCTGTTACTTGGGCATTGTGCGGTAATATACCCAAGATGGCGTGAGCGAGTAGACTTTTTCCTGAGCCACTAGAACCAACAACTGCAACTACTTCACCAGCATTAACTTCTAAATCCAAGTCAGTAATTACAGTTAACTGCTTCTGGATCGATCCCGCATCGTACATTGTGAAAGTGACACTTAGATTTTTTACTGATAACATATTAAAATTTTGAATTGTTACCCCTGACTTGTTTTGGGATCGTGCAATGCACGCACACTTGCACCCAAGATATCGAATGCTTTTATCGCAATTAATAGGGCAATTCCAGGTAATACGGAAAGCCACCAGTAACCTGCTGATAAGTAGCGCATTGATTCTGATAGTATAATACCAAGGGCTGGTGTCTCCGGTGAAAGACCTAGACCCAGAAAAGTCAGACCTGCCTCATGGAGAATCGCATGAGGAAACATTAAAATTAGCCCAACAATGAACTGGGGAAACAGGTGGGGTATCATGTGATGACGGGCAATCCAAAATGGCGATCGCCCCAATCTAGAAGATAGTTGCACGTAGTCGGAATTCTTAATTTGCAAGACTTCTGCTCGCAAAAGTCTTGCTAATCCCATCCAATGAGTAATGATGATCGAAATAAACAAACCCCCTACTCCACCACCAGCCGCAAATGCCACTAAGATAATCAGCACCAAATGAGGTAGGCTGAAAAACACATCAATTAACCAAGTGATAGCTATATCGACTTTACCACCCATAATTGCGGAAATTGTGCCTAACACCAGTGCCAACACTGCACTACATATAGCAGTGAGTAATCCCACCCATAAACTCAGGCTCAATCCATGCAAGGTGCGGGTGAGCATATCCCGTCCCAACCAATCAGTACCGAAGGGATGGGCAAAGCTAGGTGGTTGACTTTGAGCTTGCAAGTTGATTTCTAGTCCATCTGTGCTGATAATTTGAGTAGCCAAAAGTAGAACTATCAGCACGAATAAACAAAGGAGTGCGATCGCTAAAGTTTTACTACGGCGATTACCCAGAATCGACAGATGATGACGCTTTCTAGTGAAAGAAGCAGGAATCGCATTTTTTTGTTTCATGGTATGGGGTTTCCAAGACGAATGCGGGGATCAATGATTTGATAGGTTAAGTCGGCTATTGCATTACCTGTAAACACAAACACTGCACTGAAGAAAACAATACCCACTAGTAAAGGTACATCACCAGAGAGTACAGATTGGATTGTTGCATCGCCCAAACCAGGATAGCCAAACACCTTTTCAGCCAATACGGAACCACCAAACAATTCACCTAAACCCGCAAACTGTAATGTAATCGCAGGTAAGGCAATATTTCGCAAACCATGATGGAGAATCAACCCTATTTTAGTTTCCCCTTGAGCATAGGCGAACAATGCGAAGTTGCTGTGAAGAATTTCGATTAGTTTTTCACGAGTAGCTAAAGCAATGCTGGCAACTCCCATCAAACTCAGTGCTAGAGCAGGTAAGATTAAATGGTATAGTCTATCCCAAAGGCTGACATCGCGTAGCAACACCCCAGGTGGCGAAGCACAGCAAATTGGTGTAACTTGTAGGGTGACAGAAAATAAGGTCAGTAATAGTAAAGCGACCCAGAAGGTAGGAGCCGATGCCAAAGTGTAGGCATACAGGCGAATAGTTTGATCCAAAAATGAGCCTTCCTTGGCTCCGGCGAGGATACCAAGAGTTAAACCAAAGCATCCTGACAGCAACCAAGCCAGCCCCATCAACCACAGAGATGCACTAAAGCGGTTAGCAATCACTTGCCATACGGATGTTTGATAAACCATAGATTCGCCCCAATTTCCTTGCAAAAGTTGCCCTAACCAAAGAAAGAAGCGGGTAATCATTGGCTTATCCAATCCCCAGCGTTGGGCAATTAATTCTCGTTGCTCGGGAGTGAGTGTCAATCTCAGGTTAGCATTGA
>JBCDDV010000736.1:0-2454 GCA_039180145.1 Cyanobacteria bacterium P01_G01_bin.49
CTATGAATTAGATTGAGTTTACGAATTTTCTAAAAAAAGAGAAAGGGTAAAAAAGTTTGCAGAAATTATGATGTAGGTAAATTGATACTTACATAATAGAGGTTAAATTTGCAGCTAGTGATGGAGTAGAGTAAACTTTATAGATTTGAGATTTTAATGAATCGTGATCACTCAGGTAGCATACTGATTATGCAGTAAGAAGGCTGTAAGTCTTCCATATTCCTGGACTTGGATAACAATCCCAGGCTAGGAATACGGAAGAATCTTAATTTAGGTGGCATTTTTGCTAAAAATGGTGACAAAATTAAATGAACGCAGCTATATTTTATGCAATAACTGTGTGGTTACAATAAATCTAATCGACTCTCTTTATCCTAGCATTCCCAAGAGATTTCCTACATCCTTTTCTATTTTTTAGTTGGATCAATTCAAATTGGTCGCTTTGTGAAACCTCTAATATCACAATAGTTCGGTAATAAATTAAGCGGCAATATTACCATATTTCAGTATTTGGTCATACTGCTTATTTATTTTAATCAATTTATGGTCAAACCCATAGATTGAAAATATTCGATAAAGCATATTTCTGTTTTGGAGTTTCAGCTTCAAATCGCCTATGGATAATGGGATTGAAGTATTCTTGTCTACTCCATGTCTCAAGATACATTTGGCGACATTTATAGAAGTCATCGAAGCATTAAAATGAAAGTTTAGCTTCTTAGCTGATCGAGATTGACAATGTTCTAATCCCGTATACTGCTTCGAATCTCTGAATATAAACTCCATTTGAAATCGTGCTTTATAGTACGTGTATATTTCTACACCCGATCTTTCCAGATTCGTGCTGAAGAATATTTTTCTGACTCTTACCTTTCCTGCACTGTCTAAAAACTCAACGTAGCTAACTTTTATCTTTCGCTTCAACCCAACGCTATACACCACCAAGCTGTACAAGCTCAATTCTTTGTCTTGGTATTCTTCCTCGAATTTATCCTTATCTATATTTTGTACATCTACTTTACCCTCATAAAGTCGTGGTCGACCTCGTTTCTTTGTTTTTACTTCAGGGGCTAAATACTTTAGATTCGCGTCATCTCGTAACCTACAGATTATCTCTAAGGAAGTCTGTTCACAAATAGGATTTACAAATTTCTTTTTAGCAAAGTAACCATCTACCACCAAGACCAGACTTAAAGATTGTATGCCTTCGGCTCTATGTACGATGCATTCTGCATAGTGATCTACCATGGTTCTACCATCTTTAATTTTTTCTTTTCTACTACTAGGGCTGTTGATAGATTCATAATGATAAGCCGTATTTTGTTTGATATCAATTATAGCCATACTCCCAATCTCCAGTCCCTTTTTATAGCTTCCCGCAACCCCAGAATAAAAGTACCCTAAACCAGGAGTATGCTTACCGCTCTTAGAGATATAGCTTGGATCAAAACCAATGATTAATTCTTGACTACAGTATTCCTTTATTAATTGACCATTGAAGTCTGCCCAGTCAAAATCTTTTTCAAAGTGATATCGATAGGTTTTCTCATAGCGTTCCCCTTGTCTGCCAAATTGCGAGAAATTCATCCGACCTCTGCAAGACAGGTACAACAAAAGAATCTCAGCTATTGCCGATTGTCTCCCTTTCGATATGTTTGATAATTTTTGTAACATTGTTTCTATGAGGGTTCGCCCTCGAGTAAATACGTCTTGTGTAATCATGGTACGAGCTTGATTACAGGTTGGTCTCACCAATTTACGTATTTACTTTTTTTCTCTTTTTATTGCCGAACCATTGATATCATATGAGAAAAATAAAACTTTATATCGCAATAAGCCTGAATGGTAAAATTGCCAAGGCGGATGGTAGTGTAGATTGGCTAGATGCTATGCCAAAACCAGACGGTTCTGATTATGGATACAATGAATTTTATAATTCCGTAGATACCACAATTCAGGGCTACAATACGTACAAACAAATTTTAAGTTGGGGTATTGAATTTCCATACAAAGGGAAGAGAAATTATGTGTTGACCTCTGATGCTTCACTTGAAGATAATCGAGATGTAACATTTGTTTCCGCCAATCACATCGATTTTGTGAAAGAACTAAAAGAAATGAGTGGACAGGATATATGGTTGATCGGTGGTGGTGCTACCAATACAGCGTTGTTAAATGCCAAGCTCATTGATGAAATTTATCTCTATGTGATGCCCATCATCCTCAATGAAGGGATAGATATATTTGCCCCACTGGAAAATGATAAATCGATTGAATTGAAACACAGTAAAACCTATACAACTGGAGTGGTAGAGATGATTTATCAGCTGTGAATCATGGTTTAAGAAAAATTATTTTGTAGAATTACTCAAGATTTAGAGTATGTCTAAAAATTTTGCGAATTGATTTTCAAAGATTTATGGTTCTGACTAAAGGATCAAAATCGAATTTAGC
>JBCDDV010000737.1:0-2450 GCA_039180145.1 Cyanobacteria bacterium P01_G01_bin.49
CCCACTCCGATTCCATCCCGAACTCGGCAGTGAAACGCACCAGCGGCGACGATACTCGTGGGGTAGCCTGTTGGGACAATAGCTCGATGCCAGGATTAATCTTCTCTCTAAGAGGTTGAGTTAACTTACTCAACCTCTTAATTGGATACCTTTAGGCGCATCTGTATCGATGTATCCGCGAAACAGTAATTTTTATATAGGTCTTCAAGGAAAAGATTGGGTTGATTCTTGCGATTTTGGTGTTGCTGAATAAGGAATGGTTCAAGCGATCGCGAAAATAAATTTAAACTTGAGATAATGAAGCAAAAGACGAATTGAATATTTGAGCATTGGTAAAGACTTGGAATAACACGAGGTTTGACGATGAAGGCGAGCTAAATAATGCCTTAGCCTAGTATTTTCACCTTCAACGCGAGTCATATAGGTTTTGCAGAGTAGGTGATCTTCAGGTTCAATAAACACTGGATAGACTTTCTAACCGTCTATTACATACTAGAAACTATGCCAGCACCGAATAACTGACCAAAGAAACTGTCTTCTGCAATCATGACTGAAGTTCCCCTTTGACAAAATGAGTAAACCTATTCTGTGTAAGCATTTCGAGGATTTGAGTCAGAACTTTACTGGGGACAAAGTAGAGAAACTCCCAGTAAATCTAGAGCTTTTTGTTGAAGAGTAGTAGGTTGAGTAATTTTCTCAAAACTGATTAAATTACCGTCTACCTTTGACTGAATACTGTTGAGAGTAATTGTGCCTAAATCTGCCATTAAAGTTGAGAAACTGTGTACAGGTAAATTATCTTCTGTTCTCTTCCTACGAACTTTGCTCAAGGCTTTTTTAGACCGTTTAGCCCGACTCACTACATTGGTTTTATCTTTTTTCTTCAGTTCCCAATTTTCATCCATAAAAAGGAGACTAGCTAAGGCTCTCTTCATGTGCCATTCTACATAATAAGCTAACATACATAAAAAAATATGCGCTCTGACTCTATTTTCTAAATGATGATAAATGGGACGTACTTTTAAATCCATCGTTTTATAATAACGAAAAGCTTGCTCAACCACAGAAAGGCTTTTATAAGTTTTTACAGTTGTTGGTGTATCTATTTTTTCAGAATCAACAGAAGTCCGAATCACATATAAACCATCTAATGTATCTTGTTGTTTTAGAGCTTCAACTTTTCTCGAAGTTGAAATTTAGACGGCACGAGCTATGCCTAGCAATTAGCAAGAAAAATCAGAGGTCGCCTGGATTTCAGCGCGACCTCATTGCCGATCTATCTAAGCACTAAAATATCTAGCGACAGGATGGTAGCTTACAAAAGCAGTGGTCGATTGCTCTGGATAAAGCTGTTCACTCTCATCGATGGATAACCCAATGCGATCGCATCCCAATAATTGCAACTGTGGCACTTGATCCATGACCGCCGGACAAGCTGGATAGCCAAAACTATACCGAGAACCCTGATATCTCTGCGCTAATACATCGCGAATGTTATCTGGTTCTAAAACCCCATAACCTAATTCCCGACGAATCCTGGCATGACTCCACTCTGCCAAGGCTTCTGCCAACTGCACCGCCATCCCGTGGAAATAGAGATAATCGGTGTACTTGTTGCCTTGATAGAGTTCCTGTGCTTTCTGGGTAGCAATTTCTCCCATAGTGACTGCCTGCATCGGCAAGACATCAAATTCATTGTATTCAAGGGGCAGGATGAAATCAGCAATGCACAGCCGACGGCCGGATTTCTGACGGGGGAATGTCCAAGTGACAAACGGGGTTGCTGTTTTGGGTGTTAAGCCCTGCTCGATGATACTAGGCTCGTAAACATGAACGGAATTGCCAATAGCTGCACAGGGGAAATAACCATAAACTAGCGTGGGTTCCAACCATTGTTCAGTGCGAATTTTTTGCTTCCATTCTTCCAAGATTGGGTAAACCTTCGATGCCAGAAACCAATCATATTCCTCACGAGATTGGTCTTTCGGTTTACGGAATTGCCATTGACCAGCGATAAGTGCCTGCAAATCCATGTACCAGAACAATTCCTCTAAATCTAGATCGTTACTCTGAAGAATTTTCGTCCCCCAGAAGGGTGGCGCAGGACGTTCAATATCAATCGCTACCTCTGTCGAGCGTTCGGTATCGATGACAGTAGGTCGATCGGATTTCTGCTCATCACCATTGAGTTCTCGATCTAAATCTTCAATCGCCTTGTGTCCCTTTTGGTTAAACTGAGCAAATTCCCCTGTAAAGCCTTCGGTATCAACCCAAAAATCCTGCTCTTTGGCGGGCATCAGCCGATCCATAAAGGTCAAATCGGCAAAAGCATCTTTCCCGTAAATGACCTGCCCTTGGTAAGTCTCTTGACAATCCCCATAGACAAATTTTGGTGTGAGTGCCGCACCGCCCAAAATAACCGGGACTGTAATCCCCTTAGCATTAAATGC
>JBCDDV010000738.1:0-2433 GCA_039180145.1 Cyanobacteria bacterium P01_G01_bin.49
AGGCGATATTATTCGGGTTATGGCCCAAGAATAACAGAGTAAGTCTTAAAATTAATTAGTCGCTCTTTTCAGATGAATTAACCAAGCAAAATCAGCCAAAAGAGAGAGGAAAGAAATGACACCAATGGTCAAAAGTGTCTCTAGTAATGTAATTGATAATTATATTCAGCGTGTGACAGAATGGAGTCAATCTAGTCAGCGAATTCCGACAACAGAGGAATTAGAAACTATTGCCTCTGAATTAGGTATTGATCCGACAGAAATTCAAGCAGCCCAAAAACAATCTAATGACCACTATGTCCGCGCCCAAGGGTATATGCGTCTAAAACATTGGGAGGATGCGATCGCAGAACTGCAAGAAGCAGTGGCTTTTAATCCTTCTAATTTGGATATGTTAGTTAGCTTAGCTTCTGCTCACATGGGACGTTGGCAAGAAACTCATCACCAAGAAGATGAAAATAATATTCGTTTACGAATTCGCCAATGTTTGGCCATTAAACCTGATTGTGAAGAGGCTCTAAATCTGCTAGCTCGTTTGTCTAATGCTATCAAATGGCGTAATCGTATCTTAACAGCGATTGTCGTCGGTTTAGGGGGCGTTTTTGTGGGAATGGGAAGCGTTGTTTTGTTAGGCAATAGTTTACCGCCTTTATTCCAAAGCGAGTCAAAATTAGAGCGACTAGAACAAGCTTTTCAACAAGAAATTACGACTTTGCAGCGAAAACAAGATGCTTTGCAAGCGGAAACAATGGCGTTACAAGAAAGAAATACACAACGTAATCAGAGAGATTTCTCTTTACTACAAAATCGCATTCGTCAATTAGAACAAGAAGTGACTAGATTAGAAAATAGACTAGTAGAAACTGCACAAGAAAAACCCAGTAAATTAACTCCCCGTTCTTCAATTATTAGTCCTATTCCTTCTCCCCGTCGTCTTGATTAAAGTCATAGAAATTTTCATCAAAATAAGGGGTCAAGTTTCTGAATTGTCCATAATAGGCAACGAGAATTACTTTTTTTCAATAAACTAGCAACTTTTCGCTTTTTCATTAAAATAAATTTAACCAATGAGCTTAAAACTCTACTTTTTAAGACATGGAGAAACTACCTCCAGCAAAACAGGAACCTACTGTGGTAGTTTAGATATTGATCTGACTGAAGAAGGAACAAAAATGGCAGAGGATTTTGCCAAAACCTATCAAGATACTTCTTGGCAGGCTGTTTATTGTAGTCCTCTGAAGCGAGCGATCGCAACTGCTAAACCTCTCTGTGATAGGTTAAACGTGGAAATGCAATCGCGAAATGGACTTAGAGAAATCTATTACGGAGAGTGGGAGGGAAAAACCCCGGTTGAAGTTAACCGTGACTTTCACGATGATTATGTCCGTTGGTTGGCTGATCCTGGATGGAATGCACCAAACGGGGGAGAAAAAGGCATTGATATCGCTCGTCGTAGTTCAGAAGTCCTTGAAGAAATTGAAGGCACTCACCAATCTGGCAATGTATTAATCGTCTCTCATAAAGCAACCATTCGCATTATTTTGTGTTCTTTGTTGGGGATAGATATTGGTCGATTTCGCGATCGCATTGGTATGCCAGTGGCTGCGGTTAGTATCGTTGAAATGTCTGAAAGTGGCCCGTTAATTGAAGTGATGGGCGATCGTTCTCATCTGAGAGAGGAATTGCGTCGCAGACCAGGAAGCTAGTCTCAAATTTCTTTAATTACTCAGTGTTGTCGCCAAGAAGTTGAATGCTACACAATTTTGCTGAAATGTTTTTAACCCTTCTCGCTACGGAGAAGGGTTTATTACGATTAGGGAAAAGCAATAGCCTGCAATTCAGTATTAACCACTGAAACATACTCTTGATTTCGTAGAGCATTATTGTTGAGTCTTCCTTTTGCAATGGCAGTTTTTATTAGGGTTTCTGCGTCAATTTTATCAGCCGCAATAGCATGAATCAAACCTACATGACTCGGTATTCCTAAGTCAGAAAAATAGCCTTGATAAGCAAGTTCAACTAAAGTTGTTGCCAGTAAAGTAGAGGTATTTTGATTAGGATAAGTGGTCACGTTTGCCACTTCTTCAGAAGCAATGATAGGCGTAGCAATAGTAGCTAATAAAATAGATGATAAGCTACCAAGAATGAGATGTTTCATGGTAATTTCTCAGAGAGTTGAGTTGTCTTCAAAGTTAGGAATCTAATGACTGATATAGGTTGAGTAAACCGACAAAAGCAATAGATTTGACTTAGATTAACTTGTCGATTTTGTTATTATAAAAGGCTAACTTTCGTAAAATCTTCCTCTAATTAGTTCATTCAATTAGGTGAGTTTTATGATAGTTTAGGACAAATCATCCCTGTAAAAATTAATGTGAATCAATGTAAATTAATGTAATAAAAATTACTCCGTTTATTTAGACTCTACCAAAG
>JBCDDV010000739.1:0-2432 GCA_039180145.1 Cyanobacteria bacterium P01_G01_bin.49
CGGAAATTGACACTTATCTATTTTCGTTCCTAAAACATCTTTAGTCAGCGATGATTCTGTTCCATGAAATAGGACAAGTAAATGATTATAAATTACCCACGTACTTAATAATGTAAGTGGAATAGCTAGATAACTTCCTTTAGATACAGCGCGAGAAACAAATAATAAATCGCCCATGTTGTTTCTATATTTTATTTGTGAAGCTAAACTAAGCCAGAGAACGAATCCTATCGTCAAATAAATTGAAACAATCGTAGACTGTTCTAAATAATCTGGAAATAAATAATCGATTAATACAAATGGTAAAAAACATAAAACACATAAAAAAATATTTTTAAAGCCAAATGTTTTACTAAAAATTGCTTGATAGAATTTAGGGATTAGGGTGAAACCCCAAGTCAGATAAAAAGTTAATCCACAAGTATATAAAACTATTACAATTACAATTGATGAAGAGATAACCATGTTACTCATCTAATGGTACTTTAGCTAGTTGCATTTCTTGAGAAATTCAGTAATTATTGCCTCGTTCTGACTGTTGCTATGGAATAAACTCAGTCTTGATTCTGATCTCCTACTACGGGGATACTTCTTTATTTGTTGGGTATCTTGTTATTTGAATTCTTCAATATCCATGATAACCCGAATTCAGATATTATTAGTTAATATTCTAGGAAAACTCTTCAAACCAAGCAAAAATGCGTTTCCACATATCTTTAATGTTTGCAGGACTAGAAAGAACGTGTCCTTCCCCCCAATAGCGGACAAATTCGGCTCGTTTTCCCTGACGATACAGACCAGCAAAAAATTCTTCTCCTTGTTGGATGGGGACGTAATCTAAATCCCCTTGAATAATCATCAAAGGAGTTTGCACGCGATCAACGGCAAAAATTGGACTATTACGGAGATAACGTCCCAAATCTTTCCAGGGGGGATTGCCCATCGCCCCTTGACCAGATTCCAAGAGTGCGCCGTGAAAAAAGTCTTCGTGAGCATCTTCTCGATAGCGAAATCTCGGATCGAATGCTCCATACATACTAACAAGATTGGCCAGTCCAGCCAAAGATACTGCTGCTTTAAAACGATGGGTTTGAGTAATTAAACCGTAAACCGCATAACCGCCAAAACTCTGACCCATTAAAAACAGTCGTTCGGGATCGGCAATCCCAAGTGCGATCGCTCTTTCTACTGCGGGTAAGACTCCATTGGGTAATTGAAGCATCGGATCGTCTGCTTCTCCTTGTGGTTTGAGAGGAATACTCGGTTGCAAAAAGACATATCCTTTAGCTGCTACTAATTGATAATTGAAGGGATTGAGAAAATTAAGTTCGTGAGAAGGATGAGGAATAAAACTAACAACCCAACCTGGATAAACTTCGACGATTAGAGGATAGGTGCGTTCTGAGTCGTAGTCTGGCGGTAAAATTAGCTGTGCTTTAAGCTCTTCCCCATCTAAGCTAGTATATTCAATTTGACGTAGTGTACCCGGCTTAATCTGACTCAGAAAGGTATTAGTTTGTAAAAAGCACTTGTTTTGAGAATTACGAGAGAACCAAAGATAAGTACCCGTTTCATCATTGGCTGTAAAAATTACCGTATCAATTTGAGGTTCGTAGGCTGCGACTTTGGCTTTAGCTGCGGGTTTTTCTAAAAGTTTCCAGGTATTTTTTAACAAGTCAATTTGATGAAATTTTGTTTCTCCTTCTACCTCGGCACTGACAATAATTTGGTTAAATTCTTGTTGGGTAGAAACTACTTGAGTATCTCCCCTTCTGGTGTCTCCTGGATAGACAATTGCCCTAATGGATGCTTCTAGTTCGGCGGTAATATTCTCGAAAGAATTGTTTTCGGGACTAATACGCCATAAATTCCCCTCAGCTAGTCCAATAAAGGCTTTACTTCCTGCTACTGCTAATAATTCTACTGGCGGTGTTTTCATCTCTGAAGTTAAGCAGATTTTTTCACCATTAGATGCGATCGCCCACCAATCATAACGATCGCTAGGACTGGGTTGAGCTTTTTCTGTCTGTGTCGCATAAACCAGTAATTTATTTTCTGCCGTCCATAATAAACGAGGTTTATTTCTAACCAAAGGTGCAGCATTAAGTTTTTTACTACCCCAAGTTTGTACGGTGTCATCGTTGCAATTATAGATATAGATCTGTGGCAGACTGTTTCGTTCTGACTCGTAACCGATAAAAGCCAGGCGATCGCTATTGGGAGACCAACACAATGAACCCTCCAAGACATCATTACTTACATCTAGTCTTTTTGGGACTTGATCTTGTAGAGAAATAAGTTTAACGGCATATCTGGAAGCAAATTCGAGATTTAGGGGTAAATCTGCTTGTGGTTGACGAATCGCTACTGTTTCTAAACAAGCCAGCCAGTTTTTGTGAGGGGAAAGAGTATATTCTTGGGTATTGCCTTCA
>JBCDDV010000740.1:0-2431 GCA_039180145.1 Cyanobacteria bacterium P01_G01_bin.49
AATAATTGGTTGGCTAAAATTAAAAAAAATCACTATATCAAACGATTTGACCGTAAATATTTAGGTTTAACTTTCTTAGTAATAGTTATTATTATCTACGGTCATCCATCTTTGCTGATCGATCCAGTTAGTCAGAAAATAAACCGCGCTAGATATGACCCTAAACCAGCCTCGATAAATTCGCCTTGGCCGTGGCAGGGTCAACAAATGATTCACCCCGCAATTGTCAATATGCCGAAAACGGTGGAAACCAGCATCAAATCCGTAGCCGAATATATTGCTGAACAAGAGTCAGACCCTTACTTAAGAATTAAAGCTTTACATGATTATGTAATTAGCCGAGTTATCTATGACTTAGAGGTACTGCAAACAGGAAACAGACCTCCTCAAGATGCTCAAACTGTCTTTAAAACCCATAAAGCCGTGTGCGAAGGCTATGCTAATTTATTTATGGCTTTAGGAAAGGCTATTGGAGAAGATGTTGTGGTCATAACTGGAAAAGTTCGTAAAGATTTAGCTCCTTTGGCAGTCATCCCTGATTATTTAAAAATGTCAAAACCTACTTACGATTGGACACTTCATGCTTGGAATTCAGTTAAAGTAGAAGATAATTGGTATTTAGTTGTTACGACATGGGATGATAGTAGCGAGCAATCAAGTCCATACCAGACAAATTATCTGATGCCTCGACCTGAAGTAATGATGATTAGTCATTTTCCGAATAATTCTTATTCAGAAGATTGGCAGCTTGTCGCCGAGCCGAAAAATTACCTTGAATTTGAAGAACAGCCTCTTTTTAACCCTGAGTTTTTTATCGAAAATTTAGTCCTAATTTCTCCAACTCGATATGAAAATAATGTTGATAAAGTGGCTCAGATTTATCTGCAAAAAGATATTAACCAATCTAACCAAATAGAAGCAGTATTTTTTAAAATTAATAACCAGAAAAAAAACCCTTGGTGGGATTTTCAGCAGTCTCAGAAACCTCTCAAACAGGAAATAAACTATAAATCTTGTCAAAGTCAAAATCCCTCGACTAATACAGTAGAGATTACTTGTCAATTTTCAGAGTCAGGAGAATATCAAGTAATTTTGTTAACTATTGGTCAAAAAAATCAGATTCTTGGGCAACTAAAATATAATTCTCTGTGAATGCAATAATAATTGTGTATCTCACATTCCCTCTGTCAGTTTATGAAGTAAGTGTCTTAATATCTGTATCGGTAACGGGTTCTAAAAGTTAGGCAAGAAATGGTTGGGGTAGTGATTCTACGGTAAAATCTCTTACTTGATACAATTTCCTAAAATAAGCCACGATACAATAAATGTAGGATTGGTAATAATCAACTTGTTGATTTTGCTATTATTGTCCCACCAACAAGATTACTGAACGCAAGGGAATAGTTACAGTATGCCCCAATCTAATCTACATCTCGTCAACTCTCATGTAGATATTCACCAAGTTTCTGACCATCGCCACAGTCCTCCTTCGTATCAAACCCTCAAACCCGATTTATCTTTAGAAGAAGTCAATCAAACCCTAAAAGATATCAATGCTCAGCAGCTTGTAGAATGGGCAGCAGATACTTTCGGGGAAGGATTGGTTATGAGTACCAGTTTTGGGATTCAAGCGGCAGTCATGCTTCATCTTGTCACCCAAGTAGTTCCTGATATTCCCATAATTTGGGTAGATACAGGTTACCTTCCTGCTGAAACTTATCGCTTCGCTCAAGAACTCACACAAAGACTCAACCTTAACCTCCATGTTTATCAATCGTCTTTAACTCCGGCACGAATGGAAGCTATTTATGGTAAGCTTTGGAGTCAGCAAGATGTCGAATCATTGAATCAATATGATCTGATTCGGAAAGTTGAACCGATGCAACGCGCTTTAAAAGAACTGGGAGCAACTGCTTGGTTAGCCGGACTGCGCCGTGAGCAAACCGATCATCGCAAATCTTTAGATCGGGTTTCCCAACAAGGAGATTATTACAAAATTCATCCCATCTTAACTTGGAATTCTCGTGATATTTATCATTATCTGACGGCTCATGATCTTCCCTATCATCCCTACTTTGACAAAGGCTACGTCTCTGTGGGAGATTGGCATTCTAGTCGTCCTGTGATGGCAGGAGATGACGATGAACGAGATAGCCGCTTTCATGGTCTTAAACAAGAGTGTGGCTTACATTTACCCCTGTCGCCAGAAGCCGCAGAAAGTCTAGATTCAAGTACCCTTTAGATTAATTATTGCTGGCAGATTTCACATATCATCTCTTCCGAGTCGCGTTTTTTGAAGAGGCAGATAGTTTTTTAATAAATTTAAATAAAGTTCTTTTAATCGATTAATTATTGTAGTAAAATAAATACACACTACTAAATATATTCATAAAACACAAATTGGCTTAATAAAAAAATTTTTCGAAGCCAT
>JBCDDV010000741.1:0-2429 GCA_039180145.1 Cyanobacteria bacterium P01_G01_bin.49
AGTAATGGAACAAAAAGCTAGTGCAATCGTAACAACCTTAAAAACGAAGAAATTACGGGTCACGCCCCAGCGTTTTGCCGTTTATGCCAATTTGCTCGCTAGAACAGACCATCCCACTGCCGAACAAATTTTAAAAGATCTTAACAAAAATGCGCCTACTTCATCCCAGGCGACGGTTTATAGTGCTTTACAAGCACTTCGTCAAGTAGGGTTAATCAAAGAAGTATTATTAGAGGAAGGGATTTCTCGCTACGATGCCAATGTAGAACCTCATCATCATTTTCGCTGTCGATGCTGTGGGGCGATTGAAGATATTCCCTGGGAAACCTTTCAATCATTGAATTTGCAACGCTTACGTCCTGGACTCAAAGCAGAAAGCTATGAAGTGATCGTTCAAGGTATTTGCGATCGCTGCCACAATGATTAACGAAGTTGGTTAATCTAGAAGGTTAATAACCGACTATAATCCAGACAGAAATTTTGTCATTAAGAATTGATGGATCTTAAAGCCCTAATTCGTGATATTCCCGACTTTCCTAAACCTGGCATTATCTTTCGAGATATTACCACCTTACTGAGTGATGCCAAAGGATTACGCTATGCTGTTGATACTTTAACCCAAAAGTGTCAAGAGGCTAACTTATTTCCTGATTACGTCGTCGGTATGGAGTCTCGTGGATTTCTCTTTGGTGTTCCCTTAGCTTGTCAACTCCAAGCTGGTTTTGTCCCTGTCAGAAAACCAGGCAAACTCCCCGCTGCTGTCCATCAAGTAGAATATGAATTAGAGTACGGAACAGATCGACTAGAAATTCATCAAGATGCCTTAAAAAATGATCACCGCGTTTTAATTGTGGATGATTTGATAGCAACCGGGGGAACAGCAAAAGCAACCGCAGAACTATTAGAAAAAATTGGCTGCGAAATCTTAGGATTTGCTTTTATTATTGAGCTAAAAAAATTAGATGGTCGCCAAAAGCTGCCGGATCTTCCTATTATTACTTTAGTTGAATATTAGAACGATAACTCAATAATTAACTTGTGAAACTTTTAGGTTGATTAAACTTGTTTAATTAACTTGAGAAGTTTGATCAATTTTACTCCTTGATTGAGTCAGCGTGACAAGCTTTGATACTTTTTGACCAACCATAAACAACTAAATACTAATCTAACAAGATGACTCCCAATACATCTTCTCAAAAAAATCCTCGATTTAATCCCCTTCAATCCTTATTAAATAACGAAACATTTTGGTATGTTATCAAAAGGACAATACAAGGCCTTTTAACTTTATTATTAGCTTCTTTTTTAAGTTTTATTATTGCTCAACTTGCTCCAGGGAACTTTCTTACTACTTTGGAGCTAAATCCTACTATTTCCCCTGAAACGATTGAGATATATAAGCAGCAACTGGGATTAGCTCAACCTTGGTATATTCAATATTGGCAATGGCTGGTTCAAATTATCACTAAGTTTGATTTTGGCCCAAGTTTTGTTTACAATCGCTCTGTTTCTTCTCTATTAGCAGAAAGAATTCCTGCTACATTACTATTAGCCTTTTCTTCGATTATTATCACTTGGTCAATTGCTATTCCTTTAGGTATTTTTAGTGCCGTTAAACAGAGCAGTTGGATAGATAAAATACTGCGAGTAATTAGTTATCTAGGACAGGGATTTCCTAGTTTTATTACTGCCTTAGTATTATTAATTGTTGCTCAATATCTATCGCCTCTATTACCAGTAGGAGATATGACCAGTTTGAACTATGCAGAACTATCTCCTCTCGGCAAAGTTCTCGATATTGGTTGGCACATGATTCTACCGACCATTGCGCTTAGTATTACCAGTTTTGCTGGGTTAATGCGGCTAATGCGAGGAAATATGTTGGATGTTATGAGGCAAGATTATATCCAGACAGCAAGAGCAAAAGGACTACCAGAAGATAAGGTAATCTATGTTCATGCCCTGCGAAATGCGATAAATCCCTTAATTACACTACTCGGATTTGAATTTGCTAGTCTATTAGGAGGATCATTTATTGCAGAATTTTTCTTTAATTGGCCGGGTTTGGGAAGGCTAATTTTGCAGGCAGTTACTGCACAAGATCAATACTTAATGATAGGGAGTTTGACCATGGGAGCTACCATGTTGATTGTGGGAAATCTGTTGGCTGATTTGCTACTAAAAGCGGTTGATCCTCGCATTAAATTAGAAAATCTTAAATAAAAAATGATGCTGTCACAAACTTATTATTTAGTACGTTCTAAAGCAGATGGACAATATTTAGTCGCTCGTATCAATAAAGATCCCGATCAAGCTCCTGTGACTTATTTATTGGTGTTTCAAGAACATTTTGAAGCATTAAGTTATCTCAATACTCATGGCTCTGATGTCAGTGACCGCTTCATTGTAGAATCTATGCTAGCTACTCA
>JBCDDV010000742.1:0-2425 GCA_039180145.1 Cyanobacteria bacterium P01_G01_bin.49
AAACCTTGGATAATTATAGCGTCTATTCTGGGATTATTGTTAATAGGAACTACTGCTATTTATACTCTAAAAGTTAGTCGTACTGAGTCATCAAAATCTTATGTTAGCACCACAGTTGATCCACCGAAAAAACAAGCTATTTCTGCGTTAGGAAGACTTGAGCCTTACGGAGAAGTGATTAATGTTGCTCCTCCCCCCACATTGGGCGGGGCAAAAGTTCAACAATTATTAGTCCAAGAAAGTGATAATATTGAAGCTGGAAAAACCCTGGCTATTTTAGATACAATTGATTCAAAAAAAGCTGTCTTAAATGTAGCAAAAGAACGAGTCAAAGTTGCTCAAGCAGACTTAAACATTATTAAGGCTGGGGCAAAAGTAGGAGAAATTGAAGCGCAAAAGGCAATCATTAAACAATTAGAAGCAGAATTAACCGGAGAAACAGCAACAAACCAAGCAACCATTGCCAAGCTAGCGGTAGAATTAACGGGAGAAAAACAACAGCAAGCTGCTAGTATTGAACGCTTAGAAGCAGAATTAAAAGATGCCGAACGAGAGTACCAAAGATATCGAATGTTAGCCCAAGATGGGGTGATTTCTGAGTCAGATTTAGATGAGCGTCAATTAGATTTAGAACAAGCACAAAAAAGTTTAAGGGAAGCACAAGAAAAACTCCAGAAAACAGTCAATACTTTAACCGAACAAATTGCAGCAGAGAAAGCGCAGTCTCGAAAAGAAATTAATACCTTAACCCAAGAAATTTTGGCTGCTAAAGCAACTTTAAATCGCATTGCTGAAGTTCGTCCTGTCGATGTGCAGAAAGCACAAGCAGAAGTCGATCAAGCGATCGCCCAATTGCAAGAAGCAAAAGCCGATTTAGAATTAGTTTATATTAAGTCTCCCCTAGACGGACAAGTTCTTAAAATTCACACTTATCCAGGGGAAAAAGCTGATGATAGTAATGGGATTTTAGAACTAGGAAAAACTGATCAGATGACGGTAATTGCTGAAGTATATGAAAGCGAAATTAATCAAATCAAAGTTGGACAAAAAGCATTAGTTACAAGTGACAACAATAGCTTTACTGGAACATTAGAAGGAACTGTTAATAAAATCGGCTTACAAATTGGTAAAAAAGATGTTTTAGATACCGATCCTGCTGCTGATATTGATGTCAGAGTGGTTGAAGTGAAAATCTTATTAACGCCAGAAGCAAGTCAAAAAGTTTCAGGATTAACCTATGCCAAAGTGATTGCAGAAATTCAATTATAATTAATATGAAAACGCCTCTTGCTTGGTTACAATTGACTCATGAAAAAACGCGTTTATTAGTTGCGTTAGCAGGAATCACTTTTGCTGATGTTTTAATGTTTATGCAATTGGGATTTAGGGATGCTTTATTTAATAGTTCCATCCGACTACATGAAAGCTTACAAGGGGACATCTTTATCCTTAACTCAAAAACGGATACTTTAACTAGTGTCAGGAGTTTTTCTCAACGAAGATTATATGATATTTTAGGGGTTAATCAAGTTGAAAATGTTACTCCTGTTTATATCGGCGTTGCTACTTGGAAAAATCCACTAGAACGGACAACTCGGAATATTTTTACAGTGGGATTAAATCCTGAAAAAAATGTCATTAATTTGCCAGGAATTATCAAAAATATTTCTCTGACAAGACAACAAGATGTGGTTTTGTTTGATCAACTTTCTCGCAAAGAGTTTGGGCCCATTCCTGAGTTATTTAATTCAGGCAAAACCGTCAAAGTTGAAGTTGGAAATCGTAAAATAAAAGTAGGCGAACTGTTTGCAGTTGGAACTTCTTTTGGTGCAGATGGAACAATTGTTACCAGTGACGTTAATTTTTTACGCTTATTTCCTAATAGAAAAGAAGGATTGATTGACATTGGTGTTATCAAATTAAAACCTAATGCTAAATTAGAAGAGACTTTAAGCTTTTTGAAACAAGAATTTGCGAGGGAAGATATTACTTTTTATACCCAAGAAGAATTTATTAATCATGAGAAAAGTCACTGGAAAAATCGGACAGCCATCGGGTTTATTTTCACCCTAGGAACCATTATGGGGTTTATTGTTGGAACTGTTATTGTTTATCAAATTCTTTACACTGATGTTGCTGATCATTTACCTGAATATGCTACCTTAAAGGCAATGGGATACAGTGATTTTTATCTTTTAACTGTTGTTTTTCAAGAAGCAATTATTTTAGGCTGTATTGGATTTATTCCTGGGTTTTCTTTTTCTATATTCCTCTATCATAATGCAGCTAAAGCAACAGGATTACCCATTCTTATGGTGACTTCTAGAGCTATTACTGTTTTAATTTTAACCATTATTATGTGTTGTATTTCTGGAATAGTCGCAGTGGGTAAATTACGAGCGGCTGATCCAGCAGATATTTTTTA
>JBCDDV010000743.1:0-2425 GCA_039180145.1 Cyanobacteria bacterium P01_G01_bin.49
GCTAATATCGATAAATGTTGTATTGATTTCTCCGCAGAAAGCACAAGTATAGTCAGCCGTTGTTTGCATAATTAGTTCCGAGTCCTATCAATTTTTTGATACTTTTTAACTTTAACAATTTTCTTAAACATGGTTAACTTTAATTACCAATTTATTGTCATCTTACTATCTGCTTGATCTAGCATGGAATCAGTATTAAACTTTTGAACTTGATAAAGAGATAAATTATCTTTGATATTTCCTTTTAAATAGAGTTCTCCTAATGATTCTCCTCCAATATCAATTTTTCCAATTAATTGTTTCGTACTTGTATTAAAATTGAACTGAAAATATTTTCCTGTTGCTATTTTATTTTTGATATTATCATAAGTTTCTATAAGTTCATGATCAGAATTATAAATCGAAACAGATAAACTCTCTAAATAATTAGTTTTTCCTTGACCTTTTTCTGTAATTATTGTTGGTAAATTTTTTTCGTCATAATTCAAAGTTGCTTTCACTAAATATCCTTGATTTCCTTGCCATTCAAAATGAACAGTAATTGCTTTAGCATCACTAATAAATAAATGAAACGTTATGAAGACAATCAGTACAATCAATTGAAATAATCGAGCTATTTTCCACATAAAGAATAATTAATTATCAACTTTTTTGTTGAGTGGGACGCAATAAAATATCATGTACCTGTACATAGTCTGGCTGAGATAAAATATACCAAACAGCATTAGCAATATCGTCAGGTTGCAAGACAGGAAATTGACTATAAACTTCCTTTGCCCTTTCTTTACTCTTGCTATATTTCTCAGCAAATTCTGTTTCTACAAACCCTGGACTAATTGAAGAGATTTTGATATTTTTATTGGCTTCTCTTAATTCTTGTCTTAACCCTTCTGTTAATGCTCTTACCGCATATTTACTCGCCGCATAAATCCCACTATACAAAGGGATTCGATGACCAGACATTGAACTAATATGAATAATATGGCCATTGCTATTGCGATCGCTCATATCTTTAATCGCTTCACGGGTACAAATACATAGGGCTAAAACATTCACCTCTAGCATTTCTCGCCAAGCTTCAGTATCACCTGTCATCAAGGGTTCTCGATGTCCTAAACCTGCGTTATTAATCAAAATATCAATCCCTCCCCACTGTTGACGAATGGTTTTAAAGAGGGATAAGATATCAGCTTCTTGACGTAAATCTACTGGTTGCGCGAATACTTCACACCCAATCTTCTCTAATTCTACAGTTAGTTTATCTAACTTTTCTTGACGACGAGCGCAAATTACTAGGCGATATTTTTCTTGAGCCAAACGACGGGCGATCGCTTCTCCGATACCACTAGATGCCCCTGTCACTAAGGCAACTTTTTTGAGATTATTATCTATCATCATTGACAACAAAACTAAGCAGAGTGATCGAGGGAAATTATCTGGTTTTGTTGTAATTGTAACTTATACATATGATTGAATAAATTCCAACAATATTCTTCAGATAGTCCACAGGCAATTGCTCCGCGTAACACAACATTAAAATACCAATCATTGGGAGCCAATTCTTTGGGTAACTTATCAATTACCACATAGGTTCGCACATTATCATAAATCTTTCCCTTACTGCAAACCTCAACAAATTCACGGCGATAACCTTTGCGGGGGACTTCTTCTCGTTCATCGAGGCGATCGCTAAACCGCCAAGGGAGACGATAGAGTACCCCTTCTACTTTCGCGTTGACATCAGGAACCACGTCTAATGCACCACAATTACGCCGCAAGGAACGACGATAAAACCCCAAGCGGTATCCTGGTAAGATTCCTGTCCCTACTACATAGTCATAAGTATTTTCCCCAAATGTCCGTTTTAGATCAACGGGACACATACAAGAACCATAGGCAAAATAATAAAATGAGGGTTCTGATGATTCTTGGGGTTGCCAATGACTTCCCTGATGATGGGAAGGGTTTAAAGAGATACCTTGATGAGATGACACGAAAGAAGTGGGTTTAGGAATGTGACTCATTGTGGTTCAGTGGGTAAACGCTAAACTTAATGTTTCCTTTAGAGGAGTTACTGTTATAATTTAGCCGAAATTAAACTGAGTTTGTAAGCTTAAGCTCAGTTTATCGGCAATGCCTTCAATCCAGTTTTCGTCTTGTTTTGTATAACTACGGGGAACATTAGCCCCCAAGATTATCGCCCCGTCTTTTCCCAAGGGTTGACAAATCACGCCTTGAGTGTTTTCGGGTAAATAATCAAATTCTATTTTGCCAGGATAAATGGTCAAATTGACAAGATAAACGGGTCTTTGCGTTTCTAGAACCCGTTGTAATATTTTGCCAGGGGTCACTTGAGGATTTTTCCCCAAAATGCCGCGACGCAGTAAAACTTTATTCTGATAGTATACGATTAAAGACTTAGTAA
>JBCDDV010000744.1:0-2423 GCA_039180145.1 Cyanobacteria bacterium P01_G01_bin.49
AACGTGGAAATGTAGAGAGTTAGATTCACTTAGATGCTTGCAAATAGATTTTTACAAAACAGCTTACGAAAATAATTCTTATGAAGTTATCCTAGCACAGTTCTTAATACTATTTTTATTTCTGTCGAGAATTGATCTTTATTGATCGGCAAAAAAACGAACCCATGCTTTAGAACAGGGAAACAAGGGAGCAGGATTTTATGAAAAAACCTAAAATAACTTATTATCCGGATTTCATATTGAGATAAAAGAAGTGTCCTACTCACTTGAAAACCAATCGTGGTAGCATACCCATACTTTAGTATAATGCTTGAGCGAAAGTTGAACAATAACCGATATTTCTCCCTCCATAATCCATAATCGAGAATTCAGATTTATCCTCATGCCTACCCTAACTCCTATACCCATCAACTTTCCTCTGACTGCCGTTGTCGGACAAGAAGCAATTAAGCTAGCCCTATTATTAGCCGCAGTAGACCCGGATTTAGGGGGTGTGGTAATCGCGGGCCGTCGAGGAACCGCAAAATCCGTCTTAGCTAGAGGACTTTATGCGCTTTTGCCCCCCATTGAAAGAATCCAAAATAATCCCTTTAATTGCGCTCGCAACCTTCCCAGCGAGTGGGACGACAACACCCAAGAAGAGTATTCAGATACTTCCCCTGAAAATATTCCTACGGAAATTGTCCCTGCACCCTTCATCCAAGTTCCCATAGGAGTAACCGAAGATCGACTCTTAGGATCAGTAGACGTAGAAGCATCTGTTAAACAAGGAGAAGCTATTTTTCAACCAGGACTCCTGGCACAAGCTCATCGTGGCGTATTATATGTCGATGAAGTCAACTTATTAGATGATCAAATTGCTAACCAACTGTTAAGCGTTTTAACAGAGGGAAGAAACCAAGTAGAAAGAGAAGGTATTAGCTTTCAACATCCCTGCAAACCTATCCTTATTGCCACTTATAATCCCGAAGAAGGCCCCTTAAGACGGCATTTGCTAGATCGCATTGCGATCGCCCTGTCTGCTGATGGTGTTTTAGCCCTCGATCAACGGGTACAAGCAGTCAACCAATCTATTGATTATGCCAATTCTCCTCAAGCTTTTATTAATCAATATAATGACGAAATTGACGATATTAAAACCCAAATCATCTTAGCTAGAGAATGGTTAAAAGACGTTCAAATTACCTCTGATCAAGTTAAATATTTAGTAGAAGAAGCCGTTAGAGGTGGCGTAGAAGGACATCGGGCTGAAATTTTCGCCGTTAGAGTCGCTAAAGCCTCTGCTGCTTTAGATGGACGCAATATCATCACCCCAGACGACCTAAAACGGGCGGTAGAATTGGTCATTGTTCCTCGTTCTACCATGATGCAACCTCCACCAGAAGATACTCCTCCACCTCCTCCCCCACCCCAACAACCCCAAGACGAGTCAAACCAAGACCAAGAAGAACAAGACGAAGAAGAAAACAACGAAGAACCTGAACAAGAACCCCCAGGCATTCCTGAAGAATTCGTCTTTGATATAGAAGGGGTGATCTTAGACCCCAGTGTGTTGTACTTTGCACAGATGGCTCAAAATCAAGGAAAATCAGGGAGTCGTAGTCTCATTTTTTCTGACGATCGCGGACGCTACGTTAAACCCATGTTACCGAAAGGCAAGGTGAAACGTATTGCTGTGGATGCAACGTTAAGGGCCGCTGCACCTTATCAAAAATCCCGTCGTTTAAGACATCCTGGGCGCAGTGTTATCGTCGAACAAGGGGATATCCGCTCTAAGCGTTTAGCCCGCAAAGCAGGAGCTTTAATCGTTTTTGTAGTGGACGCTTCGGGGTCAATGGCCTTAAACCGGATGCAGTCAGCTAAAGGTGCAGTGATGCGTCTGTTAACAGAAGCCTATGAAAACAGGGATCAGGTAGCATTAATTCCCTTCAGAGGGGAACAAGCAGACGTTTTGTTACCTCCTACCCGTTCTATCTCTTTAGCCCGTAAACGCTTAGAAACCTTGCCCTGTGGCGGTGGTTCTCCCTTAGCACATGGGTTAACCCAAGCGGTTCATGTGGGGATGAACGCCAAGATGTCGGGAGATATTGGTCAAGTTGTCATAGTTGCAATAACCGATGGACGGGGTAATATTCCTTTAGCCAAGTCGTTGGGGGAACCCATACCCGAAGGAGAAAAACCTGATATTAAGCAAGAATTGTTAGATATTGCTGGAAAAATTCGGGCATTAGGCATTAAATTATTGATGATAGATACAGAGAAAAAATTTGTTTCGACAGGGTTTGGTAAGGAGATGGCACAAACTGCTGGAGGCACTTATTATCAGTTACCCAGAGCAACGGATCAGGCGATCGCACAGATGGCTAGGGGAGCGATCGCTGATTTAAAATAATTCTTTGATGAATGTTAAACAATCACAATAG
>JBCDDV010000745.1:0-2420 GCA_039180145.1 Cyanobacteria bacterium P01_G01_bin.49
ATATTACGGATTATTGAGATAAAATCCCATTCTGTTATCATTTTTTGCTTATTGACGACGGGAATCTGGTAGATGATTTTTTTTGACTTTAGATCTTCAATCATCATGTCTGTTTGTATTCCCAATAGCTGCTTAATCTCTTTAATGCTAATGTAGGTAACAACTCCTTCGCGGAACATCTTAAATGAGCGTGACCCAATTTTGACTGTTACTTCTCCTGTAGCATCAATTTGATACAGTTGTTGAGTATAGGATATGAACAAGCCATATTCAATCAATTGCCCCACGAATTTCTTAGTTTTCTTAGAGTTTCGCTCTTTATCTGATATCAATTCAATGAATTGAAGAAAGTTTAATTCTTTTTGACCATTGCTTCCTAATGTCTGGTCTATGTAGTCTTTGGAGACAAACTCTAAAACACTATTCATTGGAATTTTGGTTCCGTTGAATTCAATCGGGGTCTGACAAATTGCCTCAGCAAAAGTTGGCATGGTTACTGCTCTTAAGTGATAATATTAGGTAGTGTTAATCTAGCTCAAAATCGCAATTATCATTCAATTCTTTGGGAATATTTTGGAGTTGGCTCTTTATGGATTCCAGGAATCTAAGTCCAGAACGGAACACTAGTAGGCGATCCCCGAAAGCTCCATCTCAACGCTAGTCGGCTCTCCTGCTTTTTTCTTTTGCTGTCCGTAAATAAACCTGAGTTCGACGTAAGGGAATTTATGGACAACTCACAACCACAAGGGAGTCTCAAACCCCCATTTTCTCATTGAAAAAGCGATGTCAGAACTGGGAGGTATCCTCCCAGATTATCTGACATCAAGAAATCCTCACTCCGAACACCGAACACCGAACTCAGGTTAAATAAGGGTGGTCAGTCAAAGTAAAATGCTCTTTGCTCAAGACTTCAGTATGTCTGCGTCCAGTATGGCGATGCCAGTTTAAAGTCTATTGGATGGCTCTTTATCTAAACAATTTTCAAAAGCTCTGTTATTTTTGTATCATTATAGGGAACTCTAAAATTGTAGTCTCTGGCATTGGTTGCCTTTACTCAACCAAGATAGCCTAATTAATAATGGGGGAAAACTATTTTGGATCAGCAAAAAATACTCGGTTATTTTATTGAAGAAGCAAAAGAACACTTAGAAACCCTAGAAAGTGGGATTTTGGAGTTGTCTGCTGTCGTCAAAGATCAAGAAAGATTGAATGAAATGTTTCGAGCTGCCCACTCTATTAAGGGGGGAGCGGCAATGTTGGGGTACGATAGTATTCAAAAGATTGCTCACCGTTTAGAAGATGCCTTTAAAATTCTTCGGGAAAATACAGTTCCCACTGATCAGAAATTAGAATCTCTCTTTTTAAAAGGATATGATGTTTTACAGAATTTAATTGATAAGCTCCAAGGAACTTTTGGGCTAAAACCAGAAGAAGGTAATGAAATTGTAGAAAAGGCGCAACCTTTTTTTATTGAACTTCAAGCATATCTCAATCAAGTTCTAGATCAGGGAACTACGGCTGATGATTTCAGTACATTCGATCATGTTTTTACTGATGTGAAAGACTTACTGAAACAAATGTTATCAGTCTTTAAAGAAAAGGCTAATTTTAGAAATCGCCAAACTCTTCTGGAATTATGTAACCAATTAGCTGAGGTTTTTCCAGAGGATAGAAACTGGAAAATGCTAACAGAAATTGCTTCAGACGCGATCGCAAACCCTCAACATTCTTATCGTGTCCTGGCACCTGTTGTTATTAAAGAGTTAAAAAAAGGAAGCGATTATATTGAACTAGGAAACAGCCAAAACATTGAACCAAGTCAAGCACTAAGAGAATTAGCAACCGCTAAATTTCCTTGTATTTTAGTAAGCTTAGAACCCCCAAAAATGGCTCAAGCTTTACGTCAAGCATTTAACCAACAACAATTATCTCAATTAGTACAATTATTGGCGTGATTTGGAGAATAATTGCTCACGAAACAATAAAGGTATAATTGATAACAAACTGAGAAATCCTAATGCTAAGAAAAATGATAAGCGATCGCTTCCTTGTAAAGCATCTGCTCCACTGACTCCTAACCAAGTATAAGCTAAGGTTCCTGGAATAATTCCGATCAAGGTTGCCCAAGTATAAGATAACCAATGAACAGGAGTTAATCCCAAGAGAAAATTAACGACGTTAAAAGGAGAAATTGGAGCAAGTCTAACAGCCAAGACAAATTTGATTGGGTGTTCTAATGCCGCTTGCTGAAATTTAGATAATACTCCTTTCTTATTAAATCTTGTTTTAGCATAATTTTGAAGTAAATAACGGGCTGATAAAAATGCTCCTAAAGCTCCTAATGTTGCTCCAATAACTGATAAAACTGTTCCCCAAACAATACCAAATAAAATACCGCCAACAATGGTTAAAACTGTTCC
>JBCDDV010000746.1:0-2411 GCA_039180145.1 Cyanobacteria bacterium P01_G01_bin.49
GGGCCTGATTTATAAGTCCCTGCTTTATTATTACTATAATAGAGCAGGGACTTATAAATCAGGCCCCTGCATTAATTCCTGGGAAATTTCAGCTATCTAACGCTAATGGCTGAAATTAATAAAGTGATTCTTCTTGGTGGGTTGTAATGGTGCAATCTCCAGTTGGATAAGCAACACAGGTAAGAATGAATCCTGCTTCCATTTGATCATCATCTAAGAAAGATTGATCAGATTGATCAGGAGCAGCACCAGAAGTAAGCTTACCAGCACAGGTAGAACAAGCACCAGCACGACAGGAGTAAGGTAAATCTAAACCTTGCTCCTCAGCAACGTCTAAGATGTACTCATCTTCAGGTACTTCAATCGTGGTGTTCAAACCTTCTTCTTCGTTAATTAAAGTTACTTTGTAAGTTGCCATAAGTTGAATCCTCTTCTTAGATGAAACGGTAGTTTTTCCTTACTACGAAACTAATTTGATAGATTGGCTTCAAAAGTAAGTCTTATTTCTGATACTACGAGAAAAATCCCCTGAGTAAAGGAGGGATTAGTAATGAGATTATTAAATAAACTTAAAATAAGTTTTTCTTATATATTAGGATTAATTATGGTGTTGATAATTTGATCGATTGTGAACTCTCCATAACCTAAGATGAATACGTAGTTAAAGGATTTCAGAAGAGAATCAATGTCCCCAAAATTTTCCAACTTATCAGTATTAGTTATATTTATGACTGCGATTGATGACTTGTACTTAGAGTCAATAAAATAACAAGATAGAGCAAGAATAAGAGAAAAGTTGGGATAAGATGCTTAATGATATTAAATTTATAATTCTCAATGTCTCTTACTCCTCAAATTTCTCAGTTATCCACTATTCAAGTTGGTATTGTTGGCACGGGATATGCCGCTAAAAGACGAGCAGAAACCTTTCTCAAAGATCAACGATCGCACTTAGAATTAGTTACCGGACATACGGCTGAAAATATTGCAAGTTTTTGTCAATCGTACGGTGTTTCTGCTTGTGATACTTGGGAGAAATTAGTAACAGCTAAGAACATAGATTTAGTAGTAATTTGTACCATTAATCAAGAGCATGGAAAAATCGCCAAACTTGCCTTAGAAATGGGTAAAAATGTGATCATCGAATATCCTTTATCCTTAGACATTGTTGAAGCATCAAACTTACTCTGCTTAGCCAAAAAACAAGGAAAACTATTACATATTGAACATATCGAAATCTTGGGAGGAATGCACCAAGCAGTGCGCCAATATTTACCCCAATTGGGCCATGTATTTTATGGTCGTTATACGACAATTAGTGCTAAACATCCCACTCCTCGTCATTGGACTTATCATCATCAACAATTTGGATTTCCACTAAAAGCTGCCTTACCGCGAATTCATCGCTTTACAGACCTATTTGGTGAAGTTAAGACAGTAACCTGTCATACTCGGTATTGGGACACTCAAGACGGATATTATCACGCTTGTTTATGTGATGCTCAACTGCAATTTCAAAACGAGTTGATTATTGATGTTATGTATGGCAAAGGAGACATATTTGTAAAAAGCGATCGCACATTTGAGTTATATGGTGATCAGGGTAAAATGATTTTTGAAGGAATCGACGGTAAATTAATCACCCCTGAAGGAGCAAAACCCATTGAATTAGAAAGTCGTCGCGGGTTATTTGCACAAGATACTACCAAGGTTTTAGATTATTTATTTGCCGGAAAACCCCTTTATATTGAACCAGATTCTAGTCTTTATGCCTTGCAGGTTGCTGATGCAGCTTATCAGTCTTCTCAATTAGGAAAAACGGTAACAATAGTTAATGGTTAATGGTTAATCAACGTGAGTTCGACAAAGGGAAATTTTTGAACAATAAACAACCAGCAAGAAGTCTTAAACCCTGATTAGATCGTTGAGAAAAATAATAACTCCTAACTCCTAACTTCTAACCCCGAACTCACGTTAACTTGCGTTCTCAAGTGACCATCGTGGTAATTAAAAAGCCTAATAAAAATCCGGCTATGGTCGAATAGGAAACAGAACTACCCCCTAATTCGTAAGCTTCTGGCATCATGGTACTAGCCAACATCGCTAAAATTGCGCCTCCGGCAATCGCTTTAGCAGTTCCAATCAGCATCAAAGAAGCACTATCTTGGAGATAATAGCCAGCCATTGCCACCAAACCACTAAGCATAACGATACCAAACCAAAGAACAAGAATCTGAAGTTTAGACGTTCCTGCTTGTTTCATCCCCGACGCACTGGTTAACGCTTCTGGAAAATTAGAAATAAAGACTGCCAGTAAAAATGACCCCCCCCAATGTTGGGCCCCTGCATTCATACCAATGACCGTTGCTATTCTGGTGGGAACTCTCTTAGATAATATACCTGAAGCAACA
>JBCDDV010000747.1:0-2408 GCA_039180145.1 Cyanobacteria bacterium P01_G01_bin.49
ATTTTAATCTTGAATTGTTTTATCCAAGATCACGCTGAGTAGGGGATAACCACCTACCTGTACGTTTAGCAAGCATTAACAATCCGTAAATCATCAACAAATAAAGAGCAGCAAGAAACAGTGTGATCACAGGCATTTTTTTGTTTTCGGGTTATCATTCTTAGGGTGGACATTAAGTTCAAGTCAAAGGAGTAAGGATTTCTGGTAAATATCCCAAGGTAACAGTAGGTTTATTCTTCTACTGTCATAAACAAGCATGAGAAAAAGTTTATTTTTTCATGTTTGCTGTCTAATGGTCTAGCTCTGACTAATATTTACGCAGATTAATGCCTTTTGCATGCGCTAGTGGCTTTCTGCTATTGACGGTCAAAACCAATTTGCTTGGATTAAGACTCTTCGATGGTCTATCGGCAAGATGTAAGGAGCCTTCCCTCTTGCTAAAAACACTTAGATTCAATGCGCACCTATAATGTTTTTAGAGGTTAGGGGAAAAATTCTTAAAACCCTTACTATTAATTTAACATAATAATTAACAAATTGAAGATTTTTTTGAGGATTTTACTGAGATAATTTAGGGGTTAATCCAAGAAAATCGTAAATCGAGTTCCCTTGTCTGGGAAGGTTAGCTTAAAATAAATATAAGGATATGTAAACTTTCGTAACTAAATAACCAGGTTTGGCTAACCTAATGATCTCAACAACCTCTCTCTTTTCTCCCGTTGACCAAGACTTACACTTGCTAACAGAAAACTTAAAAGGCTTAGTAGGCGCTCGTCATCCAATTTTGGGTGCGGCGGCTGAACACTTGTTTGATGCAGGTGGCAAACGAATTCGCCCAGCGATCGTGCTATTAGTATCACGAGCAACTATGATAGAACAGGATATTACTCCCCGTCATCGGCGACTAGCAGAAATTACGGAAATGATTCATACAGCGAGCTTAGTCCATGATGATGTGGTCGACGAAGCTCAACTGCGCCGTAATGTTCCCACCGTTAACAATTTGTTTGATAACCGAATTGCTGTTTTAGCTGGGGACTTTTTATTTGCTCAATCCTCTTGGTATTTAGCCAATTTAGACAATTTAGAAGTAGTCAAACTCCTTTCAGAAGTGATTCGAGACTTTGCTGAAGGCGAAATTCTACAAGGCATTAATCGGTTTGATACCAGTCTTACTTTGGATGCTTATTTGGACAAAAGCTATTATAAAACTGCCTCTTTAATTGCTAATAGTGCTAAATCTGCGGCAATTTTAAGCGATACCTCTCAAGAAGTCATTGATAATCTTTATGCCTATGGACGTTATTTAGGATTAGCCTTTCAAATTGTCGATGATATTCTCGATTTTACTTCACCAACCGAAGTATTAGGAAAGCCTGCTGGCTCAGATTTAATAAGTGGCAACATTACGGCTCCGGCGTTATTTGCTATGGAAGAAGTTCCTTATTTGGAAACTCTAATTGAACGAGAATTTGGTCAAGAGGGAGATATCGAAAAAGCTTTATCTATGGTGATAGAAAGCCAAGGCATTGAGCGATCGCGAGAATTAGCTGCTTATCACGCTCAACTTGCTCGAAAACACCTCGAATGTTTGACTGATTCAGAAGCATCTCAGTCATTAACTGATTTAATTGATTATGTTTTGAGTCGCCTTTACTAACTGTGCTTAGATTGATGGCCTGTCTATACAATAAGTTGTGATTTGAAAAGCCTTTCTAGGAAAAAGGCTAAGTTACTTGTCTCTTATCCTGTTGTGTATTGAAACTGGGTATTTGAGGTTTGGGTACAAACGTTCAAACTCTTTCTCCGAAGCTCCCATACAGTCTCAAGTGGCAACTTAAATGATGAACACCTTATCCTGCTTATCTAACTTGTCAAATCAAAACTTAGTCTGCTATTTTAAGAAAATTAGTTCTCTTTAATAACTATCACTTTATCCTTTTTAACTCAGTTTTAAGTGTGTCTTACGCGATTGACTTTGGTACGAGCAATACTGTTGTTACCCGATGGAATTCCGTCACAAAACAACCTGAAATTGTGAAACTTTCTCAGCTTTGTCGGCAAATGGGAGATAATCCTCCTTTGATTCCCAGTTTAGTTTATGTTGAAAATGCCAGTCAAGCTCAAATTTTAGTCGGGCAAAATATACGTGATCAAGGGCTTGACTTGTCTAATAATCCCCGGTTTTTTCGACAATTTAAACGAGGAATTGGTGCAGACGTGCAAGGATTCTTGCCTGAATTAGATGGAGAAAAAATCACCTTTGAAAAAGTGGGAGAATGGTTTTTAAATCAGTTAATTCAGCAGTTAAAAGTTCAAACATCGATTCCTTTAGAATCTTTGGTATTAACGGTTCCCGTCGATAGTTTTGAAACCTATCGTCATTGGCTAACTCAAGTGTGTCAAGG
>JBCDDV010000748.1:0-2404 GCA_039180145.1 Cyanobacteria bacterium P01_G01_bin.49
ACATCGAATGTTGACTGACAAGTTTAGCTATCCGAAAAAATATATTCGGGTTTAATTCAGATCTCGCACTAGCTTAAATAAACAATCTTATTGTCGATAAAAGAGATAAAAATTAACTCTTAGCTTGAATTAGAGTGATTTTGCTTCTAGTTTTTATTGAAGGATTCAGATTGTAGATTGTTACCCGAAGCGGCTGTATGTTGCTTATTCTGTTGATCACTCGTAACCTCATCGTCCATCATGTATTTTCTTGTGTTACAATAATACAGAGTAAGGCGGGATTTCCTTATTCACTCCTTGCCAAATTGGCCGAAGAATGAGGATTATCGTTGGCAAAAGATACTGAAAAGTATTAGCGGGTTCAAATCCCGCTCCCGCCGCTTAATTTTCTTGTTTATCCAGTTTATTTAGATAATTCTCTTGACCTTTTATGTAGTATGTAGTATAAAAGTAATATGATTAATTAAAGGAAAGCAAACCCTAAACAAGGCGAAGTAGCTCAGTGGGTAGAGCATCAAACATCCTTATTCATCCCTTGCCTTTTGGGCCGAAGAATGAGGGTTATCGACTCATAACTCGGAAGGACGCGGGTTCGAGTCCCGCCTTCGCCATCCTTTTTTTGCCCAAAGGGCCGAGGAGACAACCATGAATTATCAATTTTTTAGCCGCCAACAAAAAAGAACCCCTCAAACCCAACCCATACCAGGTCGGGAAGCAGAAATGATCCAAGGACGTTCTGGGGGTTGGATGTTTGATGCGGGGTTATGGACAATGTTACGACGTTGTCTCCTCATCGGAACTGCCCAAAGTACCTACTACGCCAAAAAACAAGAACTTACTCAAGACTTTATTGACGTGGTAAATGAAGCAGTGGCTACAGATCCGAACCATGTCGCTTCAGAAATTCTCTATGCAAGTGATGGGCGATCTATCAATAACAGTGCGCCTCTGTTGGGTTTAGTGTTGTTATCAATGGGACAAACTCCCCAAGCGAAACAAGTATTTCGGGAAATTTTCCCTGATGTCGTAAGGACTGGTAGCCATTTTTATGAATGGTTGAACTATACCAAAGCCATGCGGGGGTTTGGGAAAATTGTACAAGAAGCAGGAACAGAATGGTTATCACGGGAAGATGTCAAAGGACTCGCCTATCAATTGTTGAAATATCAGCAACGGTCTGGTTTTTCCCATCGAGATGCCTTACGGTTATTTCACGTCAAACCTCCGACTGAAGACCACGATCGCCTGTTTAACTGGGTGGTCAAAGGATGGGAAGACTTGCCCAATGAAATTCCTTCAACCGCGTTAGCCCAAGTGTGGTGGTATGAATGGTTAAAACGCCATCCCAACCAAACCCATCAAGCGATCGCTGCGGGCCGTCTTACCCATGAAATGGCTGCCCCCGTTGGGAGAATGGACAAGCAAGCTTGGCAATTACTCTTTAATGAGATGCCTATTGGTGCTTTATTGCGTAATTTGGGATCTTTGACGGAATTAGGGGTATTACGGGCTGACCAACCCAAAAACCTGGATCGGGTTGAAACCTTACTCAATGATGTCAACCGTCTGCGCAAGGGACGCATCCATCCCATTGATGCCCTAAAAGCCTTGAAAACTTACAAGTCTGGGGGCAAAGTAGGGCGGAGTAAGAAAACCTGGAAACCTGTGCCTCGAATTGTTGATATTCTCGATAAAGCCGTAGAACTATCCTTTGAAGTCGCTAAACCGACAGGAAAAGTGTTTCTCCATGCGGTAGATATCTCTAGTTCCATGTCTGGGGCGGTGGTAGACTCAGTAGGGTTAAGTTGCTGTGAAATAGCGACGGCGATGGCTTTAGTAACAGCTAAAGCTGAAAGAAATTATGAGATTCGTGGGTTTTCTACGGAATTTCGTGATTTAGGTATTTCTCGTAAGGATAGTTTTGCTAGTGCTTTGCGAAAAACCAGTCGTCAAAACTTCGGGGGAACGAATGCTTCTGTCGCTTATAATTGGGCGATTAAGGAGCGATTTAAAGCTGATGTTATTTGTTTTTGGACAGATAGTGAAAGTTGGGCAGGTTCCAATCATCCCTCTAAAGTTTTGGCTAAATATCGTCAGAAAGTTAATCCGAAAGTTAAGGCTGTTTATGTTACTTTAGCCCCTTATCGAATTACTTTAGTCGATCCCAAAGATCCCTTATCTTGGGACTTAAGTGGGTTTGATCCTGCCATTCCTCGTTTAATTCAAATGTTAGCAACAGATCAACTGTAATCGTTGGTTTCTTGCCTCATTGATAGGAGCTTAATATTACTAAGCTCCTAGCAATCAGAAATGATTTATGAGAATAATAGTGTTTCTTGCTACAAGTGAGCGCCAATCTCAAGCTACGTCAACACCAAAATGTTTTCGGTTTCTCTTTCTCCAA
>JBCDDV010000749.1:0-2400 GCA_039180145.1 Cyanobacteria bacterium P01_G01_bin.49
CCTATGACAGTTATGCTTAATTCACAAAACCTTGCATTTGTTGATGATGTAATTAGAGAGATAAAGATTAGACAGTATCAGCATAGAGTTGTAGTGTGATCGCCGATCTTGTAGGGTGCATCAATGCAATGGAATGCAGTTAATTCATCCTTATTTATTTATTTAAAGATTAATAGCGATAAAATAGAAAAAAAGTTAAATCATCAAAAAAGTATGCTCAAAACCTCAGTATTTCAGCAAGCGATCGAAACAGTTGAAAAACTCTCATTAGAAGAACAACAGATATTACTCGATACAATTCAAAAGCGATTATCCCAACAACGCAGAGGCTTACTGTCGCAAGAAATAACCGAAATTCGTCAAGAATTGGCCGAAGGAAACGTCAAATTTGGCTCAGTTGATCAATTCCTAGAAGAACTTGATCAACCATGAAAATTGCTTGGACACCTCAATCACTACGAGCTTTTAAGCGAATAATCCGTAAAAGACCTGATTTTAGACCGCTCATTGAACAAACATTACGTCAGTTAGCAAAAGACCCCTTTGATCGTAGTTTACGTACCCACAAACTCAAAGGCGATTTGTCTAATGTATGGTCATGCTCAATTGATTATTACAACAATCGTATTTTATTTGAATTTATTGAAAATCCCGAAGATCAAGAAGAAGCTATTTTATTGCTTAATTTAGGGTCTCATGACGAAGTATATTAGTGAGAGTAAAATAGACTAATCACTTTAATTCTCAATTTGAATGTAATGCACTAATTTATGTTGATATATTAGTTTAAAGATTAATGATGAATCTAAACAACCTGGCGATAAAGAAATAAAAGTCAAGATTTGGGAGCGTTGAAATATCTATGAAAATCGAACGAGACGATCTAGATTGGGCTGTTAACGAAGATTTAATTAGTGCCGACGTGGCTGAAAGACTCTGGCAAGCTTGGCAAGAACGGAAACGGAACGTACCACAATTTAATTTAGCCAATGTCGCTTACTATTTCGGCGCACTAATCGTCATTTTCGGGATGACTTTCTTCCTAACCCTTGTCTGGGAATCATTAGGCGGTGGGGGTATTTTTGCCTTAGCTTGCATTTATGCCCTAATCTTTGCCCTTGCTGGACGACATTTGTGGTTTAATCGAGGTCTACAAATTCCTGGTGGACTGCTAACAACGATTGCGGTGTGCATGGTACCGCTGGGGATTTATGGCTTTCAGCGAATGACGGGCATTTGGCCTGACGGAGATCCTGGCAACTATAGCAACTACCATATTTGGGTGAAAGCCAGTTGGTTTTATATGGAAGTAGGGACGATTCTATCTGGGTTGGTAGCACTTTGGTGGATTCGTTTTCCATTCCTCACATTACCGATCGCCTACACGCTATGGTATATGTCTATGGATTTGACCCCCCTAATTTTTGGCAAAGAGGAATACACTTGGAATGAGCGGTATCTCGTTTCTTTCTGGTTTGGTATCGCCACTATCGTTATTGCTTTTCTTATTGATCGGCGCATCCGTCGTAGTCAAGCAGACTTTGCTTTTTGGTTGTACCTATCTGGACTAATGGCTTTCTGGGGCGGTTTAACGATGATGAATAGCGGCGGAGAATGGGAAAGGTTTATTTACTTCGTGATTAATTTGGGTCTAATTTTACTCTCTATTTTGCTACGACGGCGCGTATTTGTTATCTTTGGTGGGGTGGGAGTTGTCGGTTATCTGGGACGTCTTTCATATACAGTATTTCAAGATTCATTACTGTTTCCGATCGCCATTTCTTTTGTCGGTGTTTTAATGATTTTTGGTGGGGTGCAGTACCAGAAAAATTCTGCAACCTGGGAAGCGTGGTTACGTCGTGTTCTTCCTGCATCCTTGCTGCAACTATTACCCAGAGACAATTAACCCGACAAGTTGGGTTCGTTAAAGTTACAAGTTATTTAAGAAATCATCCAGAGAAACTTGAGCTTGTCTTAAAATACTTTTTAGAGTAAGCGGATTTGATTCTTGTCTGGAATGAGGGATTGAAATGGTAATTGTCTGTTTCTTTTGGAGAATAACATGATCGCCTGTTTGTCTATCTTTTTGAAACCCTAATCTTTGTAAAGATTTAATCGCTTTTCTACTTGATATATTAGTTAATCTCGATGTTGGAATTGAGACATTATTATTAATAATTATCTCTTCATCTTGTTCAAAACTGTCATTTTGTTGTTGACTGCTTTCTACAGCAAATCTTAAACACATATTTTTGTGAATTTCTGACTCTAATTTTGCATTGAGAGTTTGATTCAACACTTCTAAGCTTTGCTTTGTTGCTTCTAATTGATGAGCCTCTTCGTAAGCATATTCAGATTCTTTTCGGGCTAACTTAATTTGTCTTTCAAATTCTTGTTTAA
>JBCDDV010000750.1:0-2398 GCA_039180145.1 Cyanobacteria bacterium P01_G01_bin.49
TGTGGTAAGTGGTTTTTAACGCTTTCAAGAGTCAATAAAAAATCTACTTTATTTTATCCCATTAAATAAGGCTGGGATCAATGATCTAAGATTTATTTCCAATTATCTAGTCATAATAAATGCCAGTCTGAGAAATTGTATAAGCTAATGGGATAAAATCTAGAGAAATCTTCTCTTAATCGAAAAAATAATGAATTTTTTGTCAAAATTAATTAATAATAATGATAATAGTCTGTGGCATAATATCTGGAAAAATTTTTACCGCGATCGCCTGGCAATTTTGGGGCTTATTACCCTAATTATTATTATTTTTTCGATCATCTTGGGGCCTCTTATTTATCAAGTTCCCATTGATAGCATTGATTTTTCTCAAGCAAGCACTCCGCCAAATTCCAATCATCCTTTCGGTACTAATTCCCTCGGACAAGATATCTTAGCAAGAGTATTATTTGGTGGCAAAATATCTTTGACTGTTGGTATTTCTGCTATGGTTGTTGCCATTTTTATCGGCACAAGTATCGGAGCGATCGCTGGATTTTATGGTGGTATAGTAGATGGATTATTAATGCGTGTAACGGATCTTTTTTTGGCTTTACCCCAATTACCACTACTATTGCTAATCGTTTATCTATTTCGAGAACCCATTAAAATCATTGCTGGCCCAGAATTAGGAATTTTTATCTTGGTCGTTATTGTTATTGGGGGACTCAACTGGATGTCAGTGGCGCGACTGGTTAGAGCGAGTGTTTTAAAATTAAGAGAAACAGAATTTATTCAGACTGCAACCGCATTAGGAGCCACCCCAAATCACATTATTCGAGTTCATATTTTACCTAATATTTTAAGTATCATTATTGTTGCCGCTACATTAGGGGTAGGTAATGGCATTATTACTGAGTCTACTCTGAGTTTTTTAGGGCTAGGATTTCCCCCTGATGTGCCAACCTGGGGACAAATGTTATTTCAAGCCAAAGATTATCTAACCACTGCCCCTCATATGGCTTTTTTTCCTGGTTTAGCTATCTTTCTCACTGTCTTGAGTATCAACTACATTGGGGATGGTTTACGGGATGCTCTCGATCCGAAAACTCGCCGCTAAAGGGTAAGTAAAGTCGCAAGAACAAGAGAGTAAGCATAAATTTCAGTTTATGTCACGGCATAATGTATAGGTTGCTAATTTTAAGCTTAATCCAAGTTAGAAAACCTAAGATGTTGCTAAGCATCAACTTTACAATCCATCTTTAATAATAAATAAACTATCCATGAGTGTACTTTCTAAACCTGTCCCCTTTGTTGACTTGACCCTTCAACATCAACCCTTACGCGCTGACATTGAACAAGCGATGCAAACCGTTGTCCAACGAGGAGATTTCATCTTAGGGCAAGCCTTGAAGGAATTTGAGAGGGAATTTGCCCAGGCTAGTGGGGTAAATTACGGTGTTGGAGTTGCCTCCGGTACAGATGCGATCGCTTTGGGGTTACAAGCTTGTGGTATTAACAAAGGAGATGAAGTTATTGTTCCGGCGAATACCTTTATTGCAACCATTATGGGAGTGATTCAAGCAGAAGCAACCCCTATTTTAGTGGATTGTGACCCAGAAACCGCTTTAATTGATCTTAATGCTGCCTCAAAAGTTATCACCCCAAAGACCAAAGCCATCGTTCCCGTCCATTTATACGGTCAAATGGTTTCTCCTCAAGCCTTATTAGACTTTGCTCAAGCTCATAATATAATTATCTTTGAAGATGCAGCCCAAGCCCATTTGGCCGAACGAGAAGGTTACAAAGCAGGTTCGATAGGAAAAGCGGCTGCCTTTAGCTTTTATCCGAGTAAAAATTTAGGGGCTTTTGGCAATGGAGGCATCTTAATTACCAATGATCAAGAAGTCGCCCAAAATGTGCAAACCCTACGCAATTATGGCGCACCGAAAAAATATTATCATACCCAAGTGGGCATGAATAGCCGTTTAGATACCTTACAAGCAGCCATTTTACAAGTTAAATTACCTCATCTTTCTCAATGGAATCAATTACGAAACGAAGCGGCAAAACTTTATGATCATCATTTACAATCATTAGAAAACAAGGGAATAATTTCTATTCAAAATAGGAGCGATCGCGGTCATGTTTATCATCTTTATGTGATCCGTATTACAGACAATTGTTCGTTAACCCGCGAAAATATCCAAGACTATCTCATAGCCAGAGGCATTCAAACGGGAATTCATTACCCGATTCCTTGCCATTTACAGCCTGGATATAAACAGTTAAATTACCAATTGGGAGACTTTCCTCAATCAGAAACTCTTTGTAATCAAATCTTATCCTTACCAATGTATCCTGGAATCAGTTCTGAACAAATTGAATGGGTTGTTGACCAATTATCATCCCTATAAAA
>JBCDDV010000751.1:0-2389 GCA_039180145.1 Cyanobacteria bacterium P01_G01_bin.49
CAATAATTTAGTTTCCCTCTCCGCGTCGCCCCCCTCTTCGTGCCCTAAAATTTCCTTTCCAAAAACCTGCAAAATTTACCTTGCTAAGGGTTACGGTCTTTTGTTAACGTGTTTAGGCTAAGTGAATATCACTCAGCAAGCCGGGATAGCTCAGTCGGTAGAGCAGAGGACTGAAAATCCTCGTGTCGGCGGTTCAAGTCCGCCTCCTGGCATTCCCTAATGGTGAAGGGTTCTGAATTTTTAGATATTTATTTGGTCACAGTTGATGTGATGCATCTCGTGTTGGCCTGTTGGAAGTCTCACGCTAGGGGAATGGCCTGCGAGAGATATTGGGATGCCCTTAACAAGAACGATAGGTTTCTATTCGCTTGATATAGTTCAAAACTCGGACTCCTCTCAAGTTTTAGATCCAAGCAGACTTAAAGAGATCCTGTCCTACATTATTAATCTTGATAAGCCTGATAGGCGCTTCGATACAGGTCGTAACACCTACTACTTCCTGGATACACTTGAAAATATTCCTGAACGGGAAGATATTCAGAGGCTGGTTTTTAAGCTTGCTGAATATGGCACACGTCCACCTTTGATAGACCGAAACACCTTGGATGAACGTGACAATCCCAGAGAGCTTATGGAAGGAGAGCGAGGTAAGATTCACGCTGTGATTCGTTATTTCGATGATGAAATCATCGTTTTATTAGAGAGCGTCAAACCTGGAGTGACTATTGAGCGTATGGAGTACTACTTCAATGATTACGCTGCTAGACTCCATGATTCTCTGGGAACCCCAAAAGACTACGCCATTAGGTCTGGAATCATTACCAAAGATAATTTTTTGCAAGAGTTGCGCCAACTGAGGCGAGTATCTATTGGCAATATTTTTATTGAGAAGCAGTGGCTGGGAAGCGAATATTTGAACATATCCGATAGACTTGAAGAAGTTAATGAGCAAATAATCGTTGATATCAAAGCGCAGAGGAATAGTTCACTTGAAGTGTTGATTGAAGATGCATTTGCTAAATTTACATCAAGTGACAGACAGATCCGAAGAATTAGAGTTTATGGGCTTAATCAGCATGACAAGAAAGTAACAATAGATACTAAAATCATAAAGAAGATAGAACACTTAGACTTTGAGCCTGAGGTTCTAACAGGAGAAATTAGGACAGAAGAAATTCTTACTAGACTCGTTCAAATGATTAGAGAGTTCGACTTGTAGAGTGTCTGAGAATGACTGGCAAATGGCTCTATTTAGAATTCTTGATACCAGTCAAGGATTATCTGACAACTCTCAAACCTAAAGAGTTTGTGTTTGATTGGATATTTCCAATAAGTTCAGCTTTTCTCATTTATATTTTTGTTTTAAGAGCAGGTCAATATAGTGATGAAACAGAAGAGTTTATAGGAAACATAATAAATGTTTTAGGAGTGCTGTTTGGATTTTCCATAGCTTCAATAACTTTATTGATTACCACTAGCAGTGAGAGTATAAGTAGAATCAAGAGAACGCCTGCAAAGAACAGGAGAATTTCAGGTAAGTCCATTAGTATATATCAGCTCACAATCATTACTTTTACGTTTCTTTTATTCCTAGAAGTATTCGGTCTTCTTTTAAACTTTGGCTATTCATTAGCTGCTTCTCTTTACGAAGATTTCAGGATAAATTCATGGAGAATATTCTATTCTATTGACTGCTTTTTGCTCATTCAGGTTATCGCTTTGAATATAAGAAATACTACTAACATTTACTTCGTTTTTCTAGAAACATCAAAGGCAAATCAGCCACCCAATTGATTTGATTCAACCTCTGGAAAGTTAATCTGAATAATTAAGCACCCCCTTTAATCCATTTCTCCAATGAATTACAACGTCTTTATCGCGCTCGAAAATCAAAAAACCAATTATGCGAGTCGCAGCCTTATTGCTAGGGTTTAGCATTGGATGATTTACCAACTTCTGATGCTGGTGCATGTCTGTGAGAAAGGATTGCACCAACCCCACTAATTTAGTCGTCTTCAATCAATTTCAAGGCGCTGCCTTCGCTCCATTTGAAGTGATTTATTTCATCCATTCTCGACCTCGTGACCGTTTGCCTAGCGCAGCAACTACTCCACCGATTTATAAGGGTTTCGCGGATCACCCTCAACGGAAGAATGGGAGTTTTAGGTGTGTGACAGTTGAGCATTTTAGGCCCGATTTAGGCCATAGGCATTTCCACCTCAAACATCAGCTGCCTATTACATCCTGAAAGAATTTGATGGGATTGCAGTCATTTTGCAAAATCGATGCCATATTCGAGGGGAGGAATTTTCTGACGATCTGAGCGGCTATGGTGATTGCAGAGTATTTGGCAGCAGTCGGTGTAAAGGAATTTGGTGGCTACATCTTC